>JAGCPG010000105.1 GCA_017645245.1 Bacteroidales bacterium | reverse complement strand
GATTGTTGGCAAACAGAAACGCTGGAGCCAGCAGCATTGGGGCTTTCAGGTAGTCGACGAGCACCTCACGGCCTTCCTCGCCCATCATTCGTGCCTCGGCCTGACCTTCGACAAGCACCATCAGCGCACGGCAAGGGTCACCCGGGTTGAGCATGCGCCTTCCAGCGGGATAGTCTTGTCGGCGACAAGGGCTTTCGAGCAGACGCTCCAATGATTCATCGCTGCATCCTGCAAAGAGTTTGATACGTTTCAGTTCTTCCATAAGAGTGTTTTTTTCAGCTCAAAAATACGGAAAAAGTGCCTACCTTTGCAATCTAAACTGTTATTACTACCATTATGGGCATCACCATTGGTTTATTAATCCCCTTATTAGGCACCATGCTTGGTGCGGCCTTCGTCTTTTTCATGAAGAAAGACATGTCGCCGAGGTTGCAGAAGTCGCTGTTGGGCTTTGCTTTGGGTGTGATGATTGCCGCTTCGGTGTGGTCTTTGCTCATCCCCGCCATTGAGATGCGGTCGGGAAGTGTCCATTGGGCTGTATTGCCTGCTGCAATAGGTTTCCTTGCGGGTGTCGGTTTCTTGCTGCTTCTAGATGAACTCACGCCACACCTGCACTTAGGTACCGATCAACCCGAGGGACCGCGGTCCAAACTCTCCCGCACAGCGATGTTGGCTTTGGCCGTCACCCTCCACAACCTGCCCGAGGGCATGGCGGTGGGTGTGGTGTTTGCTGCCGCGTCGCAAGGTGCCGAAGGCGTTACTTTGGCCAGTGCCGTGGCGGTATCACTCGGCATCGCCATCCAAAACATCCCCGAAGGGGCCATCATCTCTATGCCCATGTGTGCCGAGGGCAACAGCAAGGCAAAGTCTTTCCTTATCGGAAGCCTGAGTGGGGTAGTGGAGCCACTTGGTGGTTTGGCCGTGGTGTTGTTGGCCGCGTGGCTTATGCCCATTCTTCCTTATATGCTCGCCTTCGCCGCAGGTGCTATGTGCTACGTGGTCGTCGAGGAACTGATTCCCGAGGCCTCATCAGGTGAGCATTCCAATCTCAGCACCATTGGTTTTGCTGTGGGTTTTGTGCTGATGATGGTGTTGGATGTAGTAATGGGATAGAATCAAATCAATTCTCGGAATTCAGTAGGCGACAAACCTGTTTCGCGCTTAAAGTAACGACTGAAACTGGCTTGCTCGCCAAAGCCTAACATATCAGCAATAACCTTCAAGGAGAGGTCGTGCCGAACATGCAGCAACATTTTGGCCTCGGCGATGATCTTGACGCGAATCCAATAGGCAGCATTGTGACCTGTTTCCTGCTTGACAACCGCACTGAAGTACTTAGGTGTTAGACAAGCTCTTTCAGCATAAAAACCTACATCGTGGTGCTTGCGGAAATGCTGTGTTAAATCGGAATAAAACTGCATGCTCACGCGCTTGTCGACACTGTACTCTTTCAGTTTTCTCTTTCGATATTGGCATAGCAACCGCAGTAAGAATTCCAACAAACGGGTCGTCAACATCCGACTCTCAGAGAGTTCGATGCGTTTGATTTCAAGCATCCCTTCCACCACCTCCGTAATCATCTTGTATTCGTGCCTATCGAGTTTCACGCAGGGGTGCGGCTCGTAGCGGTAGCGCATCTGGTTGATGATTTGCAGCATGGGATCGTCAAGCACCGAGGCATCGACGACTATCAAAGTGGCAAGGTAATCATCGGTTTTATTCACCATGCTCACGCTGTGGTTGGGGAAAATCACACCCACGGTATACTTCTCCGAGAAGTCGGGTTGGTCGTCGTACATCAGTTGAATATGGCCTTTATGGCCGATACAAATGACATAGTCGGGTGATACAAAAGGTTTGTCTACGGTGGGCAATCCCCTGACATCATCGAGGACAACAATCCCTTCCTCCTTGATTCTTTGAAGGTTCAATAGCATCGGGTGGGTTGTGGTCTGACTTTCTTTCATGTGGCAAAAATACTGATTTTTAAACAAACAAAATCGTCCAATTCGACTTTTTGCCAAACATTTCGCCCTTTGTGTTACCTTTCGACTGCTTACAGAGTCGTAGTTTTGTATTTTTATAAACTATGAAGATGAAACACCTCTTAAATCATTTGTTTTTCGTCTTGCTGGCGGTATCTTTTTGGGGTTGCCAAAAGGATAATATCGTTCTCATTGACCCGATTGAGACCGACGACAGCGAAGACCTCATCGCAAATACCGCGTTCACCCAAACGGTTGGCGTGACGTTTTCCGCCAACGGAAACGCGGTTGTTACCGGCACCAACGACGATTTCACTGTGACCGTCAGCGGCAACGATGTGACCATTGTCTATGCTGGAGAAGAATATGTAATGTATGAACTTTCGGGGACTACCAACAATGGTTTCTTAAAACTCTACAGCGCGAAGAAACAGGGCATCACGTTGAATGACGTGAATATCACCAATCCCAATGGTGCCGCCATCAACGTGCAAGGTACAACTGCAGAGCCGAGCAATGGCAAGCGCACTTTCATTGTTTTGAAAGGCGAGAACGCTCTTGCCGACGGCACAAAATACACCGAAACGCCCTCCATAGAAGACGAAAAAGGCGCGATGTTTGGCGAAGGCCAGTTCATCTTCAGCGGCGAAGGTAGCCTCACCGTCACAGCAACGGGCAAGTCGGGCATTGTTTCCGATGACTACGTACATTTTATAAGTGGCAACATTACTGTCGAGATGTCAAGTTCTGTCAGTGTCAGCGGTAGCGACACTTTGAAGCCCGCTTGTGTGAAGGGCAAGGATTACGTCAAGATGACCAATGGCGCGTTAACCCTCACCAGCTCGGGTACTGGCGGCAAGGGCATGAGCAGCGATGGCAACGGTTACTTCTATGGTGGCACGGTCAATGTGACGGTAACTGGAAGCAACTTCGGCTCCAATGGCGGCGGTGGAGGTCCTGGCGGATGGGGCAACAATAGTTCCGACGGCGTTTCGGCCAAAGGACTCAAATTCGACGGAAACTTAATCTTTAAAGGTAGCCATGTAGTGGTGAATTGCACTGCCCACGAGGGCATCGAAGCCAAGGGCACGCTCTCGGTTTCGGGCGGCGAAGTGTACAGCCATTCCCAATCTGACGATGCCATCAACTCGGGAGGTAATCTCACCATTTCTGGTGGGTTGGTCTGTGCTTACAGTCAAGGTAACGACGGCCTTGATGCCAATGGCAACTGCTATATCAAAGGTGGCGTGGTTTATGCCATCAGTACCAGTTCACCCGAGGTGGCCATCGATGCCAACTCAGAAGGCGGCTACCAACTCTACCTCACTGGTGGCATCTTGGTGGCCATTGGCGGCTTGGAGAGCGGTTCATCGCTTACACAGAGTTGCTATTCGGCCCCTTCATGGTCGCAAAACACTTGGTATGGCTTGACCGTTGGTTCAACGACCTACGCCTTCAAGACCCCTTCGAGCGGAGGAACGCCTCTGGTTATCTCGGGAGGCTCCTCCCCTACCTTGCAATCCAACGTAAATGTTGCCGGCGGAACAGAATGCTTTGAGGGTATGTTTTACATAGATGCTTCCGTCAGTGGTGGCAATTCAGTCAGTCTTTCATCCTACACGGGCGGCAATGGAGGTGGCGGAGGCCCTGGCGGTGGAGGACATGGTCCGTTTTGAGATAAAAGATAAAAGATAAAAGTTATGAGATATTGGATCGTCATATTATTTGGATTGTTTTTCCCTATGTTAGCAACAGCCCAAACAGATGTTGCTCTCGAGCCTGAATTTGGCGGCAGAGTTTCCTTGAGCCTTGACAAGAAAATCACCCGAGGCCTGCACATTTCACTTGAAGAGGAGGTGCGTTTCGACAACAACTTCGGCAGCCTCGACCGCCTACAAACCACGCTGGCGTTGAGTTACAAGGTGCATCCGAACATCAAGCTTGGATTGGGCTATGCTCTCATCAACGGCTATGGAGCCAATTCCGAATCGTTCAAGAACCCGCGCCACAGGCTGATGACCGATGTCACAGGAACACTGCACTATGGCAACTGGAACTTCTCACTGAAGGAACGTTTTCAAGTGACACATCGCACGGGCGACTTCAACATGTACCAAAATCCTAAGAACGCCCTGACACTGAAAAGCCGTGTAAAGGCATTGTACAAAGGCTTCGGCAAAGTGCAGCCTTATGCATATTTCGAGGTACGCAATTATCTGAATGCGCCCGTCATTGAGGCGGCATACGACGGCTCTGTCTATGTCACTTTGGATGACTATTCCGAGGAAGGCGAGCCTGGCTGGTTTCTGAAGGGTTTCAATGGCGGTTACGTCAACCGATTGCGTGGTTCATTGGGCGCAGATGTCAGATTGGACAAGCGCAACACATTGAATTTCTATATCTTGTGCGATTACCTCATGGAAAAGCAAGTGGATGCCAACGCCGAAGGCACCAAACTAAAGTCCTACACCAAGGAAACAGGCTTTCGTGGCTGGATTGGCGCAGGGTATGAGTTTAGCTTTTAGGGGGTATTGGTTTTGTGCTTATTTCTCTGCCGTCACCATCAGCCAGTGTTTGGCTTCGTCTTTCCGAATATCAATGGCCTTGAAGCCTGCATTTGTCAGATGCAGCCTGATTTCCTCTGGCTTGTAGGTATGCATTCCCTCAATAAGCCTTTCCCATTTCTCGTTGTTGCCTGAGAGTCCGTCATCTTCGTTGACGATAACGAACATACCGCCAGGCTTCAGCACTTTTTTAACTTCGTTGAAGCAATGCTCGATGTCGGGCCAGAAATAGATGGTCTCGAAGGCGGTGACGACGTCGAAAGCGTTCTCTCCAAAAGGCAGTTCAACCACACTGGCCTCCTGCACTTTGCAACGCCCTTCTGCGATGGCTTTGGCGTTCACTTTGGAAGACTTTGCCACCGAAACAGACGAATAGTCGATGCCCTGCACCACGCCTTTCGGGGCGCGTTGCAACAGCCGAGCGATGTTGGCGCCACCACCGCAGCCGATATCCAAGATTTGGCCGTCTTCTTTGATTTGCAGCGACGACAAAGCCCAGTTGGCCATTTGGGCGTGACCGCCGCCGTTCATTCCGTTCACCATCATTTTGCCGAAGAAGCCCTCGGGCTTGCGCGTATTGCTGAAAATCTTGCTAAGTAATCCCATAATAATTGCTTTGTTTGATACAGCTGCAAAAATCCGACGCTTTGCCCTATCGCTACAATCCTAAGAAATAGTGATTTTTTCGATCATAAATCATCATTGGCTTGTCAAACAACGAAATCCCTTCTAATTTGATATTTTTTTACTTTTGCTGTAACAAAATCCGCTCTTCTCCGTCTTACTGAAAAAGTTATTTTATCTGATGAAAAAATATAGAACCCCTATCATCCTGTTTGCCGTATTCGAGATTATCGCCGTATCACTTTGGCTGGCAACAGGAAGTTTGTTCTATTTGCTCAACTTCAGCTATATCGGCACCATCATCGGTGTCGGACTGGCCTTGTCAAGGGCGGGATGGAAATATGCCAGAGAATTCATCCAGTTTGGCGTAGGCGCCTATATGCTGGTCTTTCTCGGACTGATATGCAGGGAGAACATGCAAATCGAAGGCTTTTGGTATTACTTGTTCTCCGGTGTGGTGGGCGCAGGTGTGCTGCATTATCTCATCGCCAAAATCTTCGGGCCTCTCCTCTTCGGGCGCGGCTGGTGTGGTTATGCCTGTTGGACCGCAATGATCCTTGACCTCCTTCCTTACAAACAACCACAAGGTCCGAGAAAGAAGATCGGTTTCATCCGTTACATCGTGTTTGCCTTGTCGCTGGTCCTCGTCCTCCTGCTGTTCCATTTCGACAAAGCCAACAAGCACACTATGTTTATGCTGTTCCTCATCGGCAACTTGGTCTATTATGTGGTGGGCATTCTCCTTACCGTTGTATTCAAGGACAACCGCGCCTTCTGCAAATACATCTGTCCCGTCACGGTCTTCCTTAAGCCGATGAGCCACTTCTCCTTGCTGCGCATCCATTGCGACGAAAGCAAATGCATCCAGTGTGGCAAATGCCTGAAAGTCTGCCCTATGGAAGTGGAAGTGAACAACGACTCACGCAAACGCAAAAATGCTACCGAGTGCATTCTGTGCCACAAGTGCACCAAAGAATGCCCTGTGAAAGCTCTGAAATAACAAATACTAACTAATATGAAAACAAAACTACTCTTAACTCTTGCCTTGTCGCTGATGATTGCCTTCAGCGCTTGCCAATCCAACCAAAACCAATCTGATTATTGCACCGTCAAGGGAACCGTGAAGGGTCTCCCCGACGGCACCAAACTCGAATTGCTGGATAAGTTCAACCATTGGGATGTTGTAGGCACGGGAACGGTTAAAAAAGGGAACTTTGAGATTCACCCTGATGTTTCGTCGCCTACCCATGCGTATCTTTACGTACAAGAAGGCATGCAACTGAAAGACTTCATTTTGGAGCCAGGAACGATACTCGTCGAGGTGGATGCCAATGATGAGGAGGACCTCGAAACTGGTGCCAAAGGAACCCCTTCCAACGATATTGATTACAAATATTATGCGCTAAGCCATAGTGGAAATCAGGAAGCCGCCCAGGCCATAAAGGACTCCGTGCTTAATGCCGAACAAACAGGGGCATTGGCATTGGCAAAGGTCGAATATTGGTGCAAGTCATCCGTCCAAGCATTGGGTGTTTTAGATCGTCTGTCGCCCGAATTGGCATCATTGCCTTATATCGACGAATTGAGGAAAGAACTGACACAACGCATAAAGACTGAACCCCGGACGGAAGGCTGTGATATTGTTCCACTATACATCGAAATGGAATATCCCGACGTGAATGGCAAACCGGTCAGTCTGAGTTCGGTGGTGAACGACCCCAATAACCGCTATGTCCTTGTCGATTTTTGGGCTACTTGGTGTACCGGATGCGTGGAAGCCATGCCTCAATTGAAAGCGATTTACACCAAATACCACGAGAAAGGACTGGAAATCTACGGTCTCTCTGTGGATGCCAATCACAAGAATTGGGAGACTTTCCTCGCCAAAAACCAGCTTGCTTGGGTCAACGTATGCGAAGGTAGCGGAGGAAGAAAAGAGAACAGCAAAGTTAGGCAAGATTACGCCCTTCGAGCCTATCCGACCACACTGCTGATTGACTGTCAAAACGGTGAAATCATTGCCCGTGGCTATCTAGAAGAAATAGAAACGATGCTTGCCGAGTTGCTTCAATAACTATTTTCCCTATTTTTGCAACCGCTTATCAGAAGGAGTCGCCGAGATCGTCTTGCAGCCCTCGTTTAAGCTTCAGGATATGAAATGAACAGCCTTCCTTCCAGAACCAAAGCCCTGATCGGCGTCAGTTTCCGTGAGTTTGCCAGATATGCCTTGCCGAGCATCATAGGGATGCTCATCGTGGGCTTGCAGACCATCATCGACGGACTTTTCGTAGGCCGTGGCGTGGGTGCGCTGGGTCTTGCCGCCGTCAACATCGCTATGCCGCTCATCAGCTCGATGCTGAGTGTGTCCATCATGATCATTTCAGGCGGCATCGTCATCACAGGCATCGCCAAGGGTAGGGGAGATGAGGCACTGGCGAAAGGCTATACTTCGCTTACCTTTGTTACTTTGTTGGTCACCATCGCGGTGCTATCCATCTTGGTCGGCCTCTTCCTTAAGCCCTTATGCTATTTCCTTGGCAGCAATGATGAAGTATATCCCTTTGTCCGACAATACCTTGGTATCATCGGTTGTGGTTTCATCTTCTATTGCATCCCCAACTTCACGGAGGCCTTCACCCGCCTCAACGGGAAACCCAACTGGGTGTTTGTCAGCGGTGTCATCTGCTGTGTGGTGAACATCGTCCTGGACTATTTCTTCGTGCTGCGTTTCGGCTTGGGCGTGGCCGGAGCCGCAATAGCCACCTGCATCGCCAACACCACGGCGGCTTTGGTGCTGTTTCGCTTTGTCCGCTTCGGCAAGATAATGGGCGGGCGCAAGGAAATCAAGAAAGTGTTTTTCAACGGCTCATCCGAGAT
>JAGCPG010000104.1 GCA_017645245.1 Bacteroidales bacterium | reverse complement strand
GCCCCGACGGTCACTTGGTGATCTATCCGGAAAACGAGCCCATTGAGCCTAAGGTGGTGACCATCGCCGACATTATGAACGGCGATTATATCGCCAGTTTGGTTAGACTCGACAGCGTGGAATTCGTGGAGAAGAACGCCATGTTCTGTGAGACAGGTGAGACGACCAACCGCCATCTGATTGATGCCAGCAGCCCTAATTCAAGCGACAATTTCGTGGTTCGTACCAGCAACTACGCCAATTTCGCCTACGACTACATGCCTTTGGACCGTGGTAGCTTGGAAGCCATCGTTTCGGTGTACAACTCCACCTATCAGCTGCTCCTGATTTCGAAGAGCAAGATGCATTTCAATGAGTGGGGCGGTCCCGCTGCTCCTGCTGGCGATCTGCAGGAGATGCCTTATCTCCAGTCATTTGAATCCAATTTCGGCACTTACGTAACATATAGCGTCGAAGGCAATCAGACTTGGTCCATTGAGTACAGTTCAGCTTGGATCACCGGTCATGAAGGCGGAAGCGGTGGCACTGACTACGCCAATGAAGACTGGCTCATTTCCTCGCCGGTTGCAGTCACGGGTGTCGAACACGCCAAGGCTGTGATCAACTATGCTGCCAAGTACACCGCTCCTGTTGATGGTGACGTGACCTTCCAGATCTCGACGAACTATGAATACGGCAAGGATCCTAGAACAGCTTCCTGGACCGAACTCCCGGATCGTTTGGAAAACAACTCCACGGGTAGCGCCTGGACGTTCACTGACAAAGAGGTAAGCCTCGATCAGTTTATTGGCCAGAACGTCTATTTTGCCGTGAAGTTCCTCTCCACGACCACTGGATCACGTACTATTGAAATCAAGAGTATCAACATCACCGAAGGTGAAGCCGGTGGCACTCCAACGCCTCCAACGCCAGGTCCGGGTGAAGGCAGCGGTACCGCCGAAGATCCATATAATGTAGCTGCGGGCATCGCTAACCAAGGACAGGAAAACGTCTGGGTGCGTGGCTATATCGTGGGTGCCGCGAAAGCAGAGTCATCGGTTTCTTCAAATGCCGATGTTGATTGGGGAGCACCGTTTACCAAAGCAACCAACGTCGTTATCGCTGACGATCCTGCTTGCCAGGAAATCACCCAATGCATCATTGTCAACCTGCCCGCAGGCAAACCGCTCCGTACTCAGGTGAACCTTGTGGACAACCCTGGTAACTTGGGCAAACAGCTGGCAGTGAACGGCAACCTTCGTGCCTATTTCGGCCAGGCTGGCTTGCGCGACAGCGGTGGAACCGAAAACGACTTCGTCCTTGAAGGCGGTACCCCCACGCCTCCGACACCTGGAACAGGTATCTTCTCTGAAAGCTTTGCCAATGGACAAGGCCAGTTCAACATCGTTGATGTCAATCTCTCAGGCCTTACTTACGTTTGGTCTTATATGAACAACTTCCATTGCATGAAAGCCAATGGTTATTACCAAGGCGCTCATGCAGCCGAGAGTTGGCTGGTTTCACCTCAAATTAACATGACAACGGTGACAACCGCTACCTTGAGTTTTGACCACGCCCTTGCTTTCGCTGATGGTCAGGGTGTCTGCTCAGTGCAAGTTTCAACGAATTATAATGGTGATGTAACTACTGCTACTTGGACTGAGTTGCCTATTGATACATGGCCTGAGCAAAGTAGCTCTTTCCCCTTTGTTACCACCTCTGCTAGCATGAATCAGTTTGTTGGTCAAACGGTTACCATTGCATTCAGATACAACAGCACAACGAATCAATGTCCCGCTTGGGAAGTGAAGAACGTAGTGGTAGAATAAACAATAATTAGCATCATGTCAGAGAACTTAGTCATTATCCCGACTTATAAAGAGAAAGAAAACATCGAGAAGATCATCCGTTATGTCTTCAACCTGCCGATGGCCTTCGATATCCTCATCATCGACGACAATAGTCCCGATGGCACTGCCGATATCGTGAAAGGCATGATGGCTGAGTTCTCCGACAGGCTTTTCATCTTGGAACGTCCCGGCAAGATGGGACTGGGCACGGCCTATATCACGGGCTTCAAGTGGGCATTGGAACGCGATTATCAATATGTATTCGAGATGGATGCCGACTTTTCCCACAACCCCGACGACCTAATCCGTCTGCATGACGCCTGCGCCAATGGCGCCGACCTCGCTGTGGGCTCGCGCTACAAGACGGGCGTCAACGTGGTAAATTGGCCCATGGGTCGTGTGCTGATGTCATACTACGCATCGGCCTACGTGCGTTTCGTGACACGCATCAAAGTGCGCGACACCACGGCAGGATTCGTTTGCTATACCCGCAAGGTGCTCGAGACCATCGACTTCGACCGCGTCAAGTTTGTGGGCTATGCCTTCCAAATCGAGATGAAGTATTCGGCCTGGAAACTCGGTTTCAAGATCGAGGAAGTGCCGATCATCTTCACCGACCGCCGCGAAGGCCAATCCAAGATGAGCAAAGGAATCTTCCGCGAAGCCATCTTCGGCGTAATCAACTTGCGCTGGAGAGGAATGACGGGTAAAATAAAACCGCGTAAGGCATAATGAATTATTTTATTGAAAAAACGACACTTGTCAACGAAGGCCAAACCCTTGTGGCAAGTGTCTTTGTTTCTGACGGTAAGATCGCCAAAATCGTCCCCGAAGGGGAACCCTTCGATGCCGGCTCCGCCATTAGGATTGACGGCACGGGGAAATACCTGATCCCAGGCATCATCGACGAGCATGTGCATTTTCGCGAGCCGGGAATGACGCACAAAGCCGACATCTACACCGAGAGCCGTGCAGCCGTGGCTGGGGGCGTGACCTCGTTCATGGATATGCCCAACACCAATCCGCAGACCACCACCCAGGAACTGCTCCAGCAAAAGTTCGACTTGGCTGCCGAGAAGTCACTGGCCAACTATTCGTTCTACTTGGGCGCCACCAACGACAACCTTGCCGAGTTGGTCAAGACCGATCCGAAGCGGGTGTGCGGCATCAAGCTCTTCATGGGCTCCAGCACGGGTAACATGCTGGTGGATAAAAACGAAGTGTTGGTGCGCCTGTTCAGGGAATCTCCTTGCCTGATCGCCGCCCATTGCGAGGACGAGGCCATGATTCATGCCAACACCGTGCGTTGCAAGGATTTGGCGGCCAAGGGCGAAGTCATCGCCGATGCAAGCATCCATCCGTTTGTGCGCACTTCGGATGCCTGCTACAAATCCTCTTTTAAAGCCGTCGACATGGCAGAGAAATTCGGCGCCCGATTGCATGTGCTGCATATCTCCACAAAAAAGGAATTGTCGCTGTTTAGGAATGACATCTCGCTGAATGATAAAAAGATAACGGCTGAAACATGTCCGCATTACCTGTGGTTCGACGATCACGACTACGAAGCCAAGAGTTTTACCATCAAATGCAATCCCGCCATCAAGGCAAGTTGGGACAAGGAAGCGTTGCGCCAGGCCTTGCGCGGAGGCCTGATCGACACCATTGGCACCGACCATGCACCGCATCTGCTCGAGGAAAAGATGACCGATGATTACTTCACTTCGAAGTCGGGATTCCCGTCCATCCAACACTCCTTGGAGTTGATGGCAGAGCTAGTCCGTGAAGGCTGGCTCGATTGGCCGCTATTGGTTCAGCTGATGTGCCACAATCCCGCTGGTTTGTATCAAATCGACCGTCGTGGCTTCATCCGTGAGGGCTATCACGCCGATTTGGCTCTCGTTGATCCCGAGGCGAGCCATCAGATCAAGGATGGCTACGAGCATACCAAATGCGGCTGGTCGCCATACAATGGCTTGACAGTGAATGCTTTGGTGACTCACACCTTCGTAAACGGCAACCTAGTGTATGAAAACGGATTGTTCCATGAAACACAAAAAGGCGAGCGTTTGAGTTTTAATCGATAATAATAATTTGAAAATGAATAAATTAAGACTTGTTTTCTCATTCCTCTCGTTGTTGGTTTTGGCTGCTTGTAATGACGGCTATACAGAGCGGGTGATTTCCACGTATGACAACGGCCAGCCGGCGAAAGTGCGCTATTACGACCAAAACAACCAATGTGTGCATGAGGTGAATTATTACGATGACGGCGCTTTGTTCATGGAAGGTGAGGTCAAGAACGATGCCCGCAATGGTGAGTGGGTCTCCTATTTTCAGGACGGCAAGGTGCAGAGCAGGGGCTCCTTTGAGAATGACCTGCGCACAGGCAAGTCGCTGGTGTATCACGAAAACGGCAACCTCTGGATGGACGGCAATTACAGAGAGGGCAAAAAGGTCGGTCTATGGATCTATTACGATGAGCAGGGTTATGTGACGGACAGCATCGATTACGGCATGTAATCAAAGGTCATCCTTCATCTTCTCGATCATTCGGCGTTCTTTCTTGGTGGGGCGTCCGGCGCCACGGTCGCGCCATTCGCTCTTGTAAGCGTGCATGAACTCAATGCGCTCGTATTCTTCTTTCGGCGTGAGGTCGGTGTAAACCTCCGGCACCATCTTGGCCGGCACACGGTTCTTGATGACTGATTTCACCTGCACCACCTTGTGTAGCTGTTCAATCTGCACTTGAATGACGTCGCCTTCCTTCACCTCCCTCGAAGGCTTCACGGGGGCATCGTCAATCTTCACCTTGCCGCCTTTGATGGCATCGGTGGCGATGGCACGGGTCTTGAAAAGCCTTGCTGCCCAAAGCCATTTATCCAATCTGACGATATTATCTTCCATTCTGACTTCTGTCTTCTGACTTCTTACTTCTCTTTAAATATCATCTGAATCGGCACGCCGGTAAAGTCCCAATTCTCCCTAATCTTGTTTTCCAAGAAGCGTTCGTATGATTCCTTTACGTCCTTCGGGAGGTTGCAGAAGAAGATGAACTGAGGGAAGATGCTCTTCAGCTGGGTGATGTATTTGATCTTGATGTAGCGGCCACGTGAGGCGGTTGGAGGCGGCACCGAGCCGATGACTTCAAGCATCACGTCGTTCAATTCACGCACGGGGATGCGGCGCTCACGGTTTTCATACACTTGATGGGCGGTCTCCAGCACCTTATAAATACGTTGTTTGTTGATGGCTGAAGTGAAGATGATGGGGTAGTCGGTGAAGGGGGCGGTGCGGGCACGGATGGCCTGCTCGAAGGCGAGATGGGTGTTGGAGTCCTTCTCGATGAGGTCCCATTTGTTGACCACCACCACCAGACCTTTGCGGTTCTTCTCGATGAGGCGGAGGATGTTCATGTCCTGAGCCTCGAAGCCTTGCTGGGCGTCGATCATCAGGATGGCCACGTCGCAGTTTTCGATGGCACGGATGGAGCGCATCACAGAATAGAATTCGATATCTTCTTCCACCTTGTTCTTCTTGCGGAGGCCGGCGGTGTCGACCAGCATGAAGTCCATGCCGAAGGCATTGTAACGTGTGTCGTTGCTGTCGCGGGTGGTGCCTGCGATGTCGGTGACGATATGCCTATCGGTGCCAAGGAAGGCGTTGATCAATGAGGATTTGCCTACGTTCGGCCTGCCCACCACGGTGAATCGTGGCAAGGAAGTGTCGAAGTCGGTGGTGTCGCTGGGCAGCAGCTCGCAGACCTTGTCGAGGAGCTCGCCGGTGCCTGAGCCAGTCATGGCTGAGATGGGGTAGGGCTCACCTAAGCCCAAGGCGTAGAATTCACCAGCCAAGACTTCTTTGTTGGGTTCGTCGATCTTGTTCACCGCAAGGAGCACGGGTTTCTTTTGTTGACGCAAGATGATGGCCACCTCTTCGTCCAAAACATGAAGACCATCTCTGCCGTTGACGACGAAGACGATCACGTCGGCCTCGTCGATGGCGAGGTCCACCTGCTTGCGGATCTCTTCCTCGAAGATGTCGTCCGAACCGACCACATAACCACCGGTGTCGATCACGGTGAATTCCTTGCCGTTCCAGTCACTGCGGCCATAGTGACGGTCACGCGTTACGCCGCTGGTCTCTTCCACGATGGCCTGGCGCTGCTTCAGCATGCGGTTGAACAAAGTCGATTTGCCCACGTTGGGGCGGCCTACGATTGCTACGATGTTTGACATGGCTTTCTATTTTGGTGGCAAAGATACGACTTTTTTGATTGAAGGGCTTGATATGTTTTTCGTTTCTAATAGTGATTAATTGTTTAGTATATAAATATTATTTATATTTGCGGGTTAAATTTGTTGCGAATATAGGTAAATGGATTTACGAAAGGATATATTAGATAAATATTATATTGATATTTCGAGAGCGGAATACGAAGCTTTGCCTGAAGGGGAATGGATAAAACAATGGTTTTGTGACACATCGGGAGGCTATGTAGTTTCGCATGTTTTGAAGGCTGTTGATGACCTGACCCGTAGTGGTATTGTTGCTGAAGTGAAAGGTTGTAGGGCATTGGCCGAGATGGGAAAACATGTATTGAGGCTTCCTGAAAACATTCCTGACTTGCTTGACGAGGTCATGATTGACGGGAAACTGTACCGAGAGCTGCTCAAATTTAAAGAAGGTGAAAAGAAACCAAGAGGTTACCCAGATGTTTATTTTGATAGGCAGACATGGGATTTCAAGACTTCAAAATACCGAAGAATCAAATCGGTTAGAAAACTGATTCTTGACGGGAGGAAGGCGGATAATGTCCTTTTCATTATCACAGAGCATGATCAATTGGAACTCTTGAAAGAGGCAATCCATAGTGAGGTGGGTAGTAGGGTTGAAGACGGCTCATGGATTTATTTACCCAATGTGTACTATGTGTGTGGCGGAGATTTGATTCTGCTGTGGCATAAATAAAAAAGACAGGTCAAAGCCTGTCTCTTTATGGCGCGGGAAAAGCCTTTTTCAGGGCTCGACCTACGTTGCAAAGATACAAACATTTTTCAACATCGCAACAAAAAAACCGAAAAATTGTTTTTCTCAGATCTTTGTTGTATTTTTGCCTCCGTCATGTCCTGAAAAGGCATGACATACATATTGAGAGAAGGCGTTTGCCAACGCTTGTTTTTGGTCTTATTGAACCTAGGAAATTCAACAATCCCGATCGAAAACCAAGCAACGGCAGGTGTCCACGTGTTAAAAGCGTGGGTATCTGACATGCTTGCTATCGGGAGGGTTTCCTAGGACCTAATAAGACAGCAAGTATTGAAAGATACCCCGCTTTCTTTTTGTATGTAGCGAAAAAGTTGAAATGTTACATCAAAACACAAATAAAATGAGAAACAATTTACTTCAGAAAAGGGCCTTTTGTGCAGCCCTGTTCGTCCTGCTGCTGAATGTGGTGGGTATGAAGAACGCACTCGCACAAAATCAAGTGGCCACGTTACAACATAATGACACCATTACAGGGGTATATTACGGACAAAATGCTTTCTCTTTAGCATACGATGCCGCTGTTAGTGGCGATGTAATCACCCTTTCTGGCGGCACTTTCGTAGGCTGTAACATTCTTAAACCCATTACCATTCATGGGGCTGGTTGTGCTTATGATTTGCTAACCAATGTGTTGCCAACTGTCATTTCTGGAAATATTAGTTTTTATTTCCAAAATTGTAATACTTGTGGCGCAACGATTGAAGGTGTTGATTTTATTGGTACAATAACATTTGGAGGTGGATCATCTTCATATGGTCACTATAGACAATATTACGCTAATAATATTAGTTTTTGTAAGTGTATTATTAATTCTATAGTAAGTCATTTTGACTATGAGAGATGGAATAGCCAATTTGTCAATTGCATTATTAATTCGTTTTCATCTGGTGATTTTAGGAATACGTCTTTTATCAATAGTGTAGTTAAATTCACGAACTATATCCATAACGATATCAACGCCTGCAATTCTTTTTATAACTCAATTGTTTTGTTTGACAATGGGCTGTCGATCAACAATCTAATTGCATACAATAGTATTTTTGTAACGGTTTCAGGCCATACAGTATCAAATAATTCTTTCTTCAATACTATAGGCATTCAAACGGGTGAGACATCATTGTTTGAAGGACAGACTGTGAATAATGTTATGACGGTAGACGAGTATTCAGATGTGTTTGAAACATTCAATGGCACCATTTTGTATGAAAGCAGTTATCAACTGAAAGAAGAGATTGCGACTACTTTTTTGGGCCAAGATGGTATGGAAGTGGGCATTTATGGAGGCATCGTACCGTATAAAACACGACCTTCCTATATGATACTGAAGAATTGCAATGTGGCGGGGCAAACGGATGAGAACAAGAAATTGAATGTGGAGATGGAGCTAATTGGGCCGGAAGATTAATGCCTTAAATTTTGGACCTATGAAACGTCGACTTTTTATAATCATCTGCCTGTTGCAGTGCTTGATAGTGAAGTCGCAGTCGCTATATCAATGCCAGTATTGGTTTGATCAAGAACCACCGCAGACTGTGACGGTGAATTTCAGCAGCAACACGGCGCAAATGGAGCTTGATGCCGCTTCGCTCTCAGACGGCATTCACCTGTTGTTCATACAAGTTAAGGACACAACGGGAATATGGTGCGCGGCGCGAAACTACTTGTTCTATAAGATACCCGAGCAAATTAATCCTATGACTCCCGAAAATGTGACCTATCATTGCTGGTTCGACGAGGACCTTGGGCATGTGCAGACTGGGCCTTTCGGGACGGGACAGCTCCTTTTGGATGCTGACAGCCTTGAAAGTGGCATCCACATTTTGTATGTGGCATTGGAGGGCGATGGATTGAGTTCCACGCGAAGTTATATGTTCTACAAGGTTCCCGATCCAATCAATCCTTCAAATCCTGAAAACGTAATCTATCACTGCTGGTTCGACGAGGATTTTACGCATGAACAGACGGGACAGTTTGGTACGGGACACATCTTGTTGAATACTCGTGGGCTTGACGAAGGCGAACACATGGTACATATCCTGCTTGAAGGCGAAGGACTGACTTCTACACAAAGCTATACCTTTGAGAAACATTTTATTAATGGTCGCGACATCATTACGATAGTCAACCCAACAATGTTTGCTGGTACATTGGAAGGTGCCGGACGGTATGACCAGGGCGACACTTGCACATTGACAGCCACGCCTAATGAGATTTTCAGTTTTGTCAATTGGACACATGACGGAAATGTGGTTTCTGACAGTACGGAATACAACTTCGTCGTAACAGAGGATGCCACCTATGAGGCCAATTTTAATTGGGCAAATCCAGCTTCCACCGATTATATCGCCGACGGTCTGGTCATGTACCTCGACGGCATATGCAACACCAGAAATGGCCATGATTCAACAGCCACGGTTTGGGAGGATTTAATAGGAAACCATGATTTGACGGTTACTGGCTATTCTTCCTATACTTGGGAGGGCAACCACTTTTATGGTGCTGGAAATGGAGGCTATCTCAATTCAGGAAAGACTTGGAAGTATTTCAATGCGTTGAATGATGACCTGACCATTGAAATTGTCACCTACATTGATTGCGACAGGACTTCACCCTCATGGCGAGGGCTTGCTGGATGGCATGTCAACAGTGATGGAACGAATATCCAAAATGACCAAGGAAGTAGTAGGATGCAAACTCTTGGCGGATTGCCTGTGGCTGAAGCTGATGATATGATTGCAACTGTTTCTTATACAAAAGACAATGGTTCATTTTTGAATGGACAATGGAGAGTTAGCATAAACGGAATACCCAATGGTGTTAATTCCAACCAAATCGTGGTGTTTGGAAACAGTCATGCTCAAATGAGAGGCTGGAACGACAGCATCTATTGCATCCGAATGTACAATAGGTCGCTCACGCCTGAGGAAGTTGCCTACAACCATAATATTGACGTGGAGCGCTTTGGAGCCAGCTCTTCTGTTTGGTACGGAATAGTCGCCACGGCGAATCCGTCAAATGGCGGAACGATAACTGGAGCGGGGTCTTACGAGGAAGGAGAACAATGCACGCTTACGGCCACGGCCAACCCGAATTATACTTTTATCAATTGGACGGAAAACAATTATCAGGTGTCGGCCGATCCTATCTACTGCTTTACGGTGACAGGTTACAGGTCGTTGGTGGCCAATTTCGTGCAGAATCAGCCGAATTCCTATATTATCTCCACCACGGTGCAACCCATAGAAGGGGGTACGGTGAGTGGCGGCGGTGGCTATGCGGTGGGCTCGACTTGCACATTGAGTGCCATTCCCGCCGAAGGCTATTTCTTCCATAACTGGACCAAGAACGGTGTGGTGGTTTCCAATCGTCCCACCATTAGTTTTACTGTAAATGGCAATGCAAACTACATCGCCAATTTCATGAATGGTCTTCCGGAACTTCATGTGACGGGCATCACCCATTCCGATCTCATAGCAGGGCAACAGGCCACGGTCAGCTGGACAGTGCAAAACGATGGCATAGCAGCCACGCCCAATGGTGAGATTTGGCACGACCGCGTTTGGCTCTCAGTGGAAAGCCGCGTGGCTGCCGACGACAACAACCCGATTCTGCTGGGTACCTTCGACAACCTTTCTGCCCTGGATGTAGGTGAATACTATACGCAGACGCAAACCTTCAACATCCCCGTCGACATCGTCGGGGAGTATTACTTGTTCGTCCTTACCGATGCTTACGATTGCCACACCATCTATTGGGATTCAACAGGGGTGCAGTTGCCATACAATCCGCCGCCGTATTTGGGTGGTTTAGCGCATCATTGCAATTCGGGCTGCCCGAATGTGGCTGACAATCGAATCTATGAGCTGTCGGAATTTGAGCATGGCGATGCTCCGGGAAGCTATTACCACGACAACTTCTTCTATACGGTTATTGACATTGCGGTGCCTTTGGTGCCTGACCTTCAGGTGACCTCAGTCATTCCGCCTGATAATTTCTTCTCGGGTACCGATGTGAATGTTACGGCAATGATTTGCAATTTGGGCGAAGTCACCACATTGCCCTCTGCATGGACCGACGCTCTCTATGTATCGTCAACACCTGATTTCAACACGGCCACTTGCATCGCCACACGGTATCATTCGGGGGCATTGTCCGTGGGCAACTCTTATCAAGTGACGTTCACAGGGCATATTCCCCTGACCATGTATGGTGAGACCTATTTCTTCGTATACACAGACTGCTACGAGCAGGTGTATGAGCACGTCCTGAACCATAACAACGTGATGATGTCGGGAGCGGTGAATATGATCCTTACGCCGCCTGCTGACTTGGTTCCGGCTGAAGTGGTTGTGCCGAGTGAAGTGAGTACTGCGGAGAGTTTCTCCTATTCTTTCAAGGTATATAACAACGGTGCTGGCAATCCCAATGTAAGCAATTGGCAGGACAAGGTATATCTCTCGCAAGATACCGAGACGATAGGGGAGAATGCCATGCTGTTGAAAACGCATTACCATTATGGAGGATTAGCATCGGGGGCCAACTATTCCGTGAGCGAATCACTGGTGTTGCCTTCATCGGTCTCCTCTGGAACCTATTATCTGTATGTTGTCGCTGATGCCAACGACGAGGTGTTCGAATATTTGTATGACAACAACAACGGCGTGCGTTCATCGCAAATCGCCGTTACGGCTCCCGATTTGCAGGTGACACAACTGTCGGCTTCCGAGCAAATCACCTCGGGTTATCCCTTGAATTTGAGTTACACCCTGACCAACCAAGGTACTGGTGCCATCGTGAATAAAAGCGTTACGGACAAGATTTTTGTTTCCGCTTCGGGAACGATGACAGATGCAATCAGAATAGATAGCCTTAGGCGTAATGTCTATTTGGCCGCAGGTCAAAGTATGACGGTGATGCGCAATGAAATTGTTCCTGCTGGACTGAGCGACGGCACTTATTATTTGTTGGTCGTTACAGACTACTACAATGATGTCAATGAGTCGGATGAGAACAATAATACCTATTCGCATTATCCGATGGCTGTGCTTCATCAGCCTTTGCCCGACCTGCAACCTGTGTCGCTGAACTTGCCTTCGGTCATTCAGGCAGGTGAGGTGGTGAATGTGGACTTTGACATTGCCAATAACGGTGACATGGCTTTGCTTAACAGTAACTGTGCCTTTGATGTGTATGCCGTGATGGGTGAAGAGGAAATCCTTTGTCCTGTGCAGTCGCAGACTTTGCCATTAGGCAATTATGTTTCCATTGGCGTCAATGAGACGCTGCACTTC
Source organism: Bacteroidales bacterium (assembly GCA_017645245.1). Classification (GTDB taxonomy): domain Bacteria; phylum Bacteroidota; class Bacteroidia; order Bacteroidales; family F082; genus Limimorpha. Next base: position 11,521 of record JAGCPG010000104.1, on the reverse strand, counting down.
GTGAGAACCATTCTTGTTCCTGCCTCGGTGACTTCGGCTTGCACGAATTTTGAGTTGGTTGCCGACAAGGACAATGCGGTGCCTGAACTGGATGAAAACAACAATGTGCTCACGGTGACTGCAACTGTTTTGGATAGTCCTTTGTCCGATTTGACGGTGTCGAATGTGGTGCTTCCTGCTCTGCAAGCAGGATCTGAAGCACAAGTGTCGTTCACGGTGAACAACAACGGTCTGACAGATTTCTCCGGCACTTTCGGCACGACGGTCTATGCGGTTTCGGAAACAGATACAGTGCTTTGTTCTGTGGTGCAACAACTTGCGCCAGAGAGCGGAGACTATTCCATTGCCGTAGGAGCATCGCTGACATTCACGCAAACATTGCTTGTCCCACCTACGGTGACCGCTTCCCACATGGTGTTTTCAGTTGTTGTGGATGAGGCAAATGAGGTGCTGGAGGCCAATGAGAACAACAACAGCGCTAATGCTAACGTCACGGTGACAGCTTATCCGTTTAATCTAACGACGCAAAACTTCACGGTTCCCTCTGCTGTCACAGCAGGGGAAGCCACCACTGTCTCGTGGATGGTGATGAACACAGGAACCTGTCCAAATGAACAAATCTCGTTCTATGTGAAAAACGAAAACGGCTATGCCTTGGTGGGAGGAGAGACGCTTTCCACGCCTTGGAAAGATGTGGTCTTCCTTTCTGACGATGCCGTTCTGGGTGCCAATGACGTCCAATTGCTTGCCGTTGACCATAACACCGTGGTTCATCCGAATGGCACGTACAGCGTTGAGCCAACGATTACATTGCCATACAATGCTGTCGGTTCGAAATATTTGCTTTGTGTTAGCGATGCCACGCAACTCACCTTTGACAACAATCGTTCGGATAATATTGTGGCAGTCCCTGTTGAGGTGGAAATGGGCCTGTTGCCCGACTTGCGCATCACGTCGCTTGATGTGGAGCCGGTAATGACTGCTGACAATACCTATTGGGTGCATTACACCGTTGCCAACGAGGGCGAAAGGGCGACGCAACGCGACAATTGGACGGATGCCTTCTATATCAGCGAAACCCAGACCGTAACGAACGCTTTCTTGATGGGCAGCAAGATACATAACGGTGTTTTGGAGGTGGGTGAGAGTTACACGGATTCCATCGAAATCCTTGCTCCGTATGGCTTGGAGGGCGACTACTACCTGTTGGGCTATACGGATGTTACCAATCAAATCTATGAAAACACCAACGAGACCAACAACCTTCTTGGTGTTGCCGTAACGGTAGTGTCTTCTGACCCATGCGACTTGATTGCGGTGCAGCCCGAGTTCCCAACATCCGTGGTTTCTGGTGAGGACATGACAGTGTCGTGGCAGTTACGCAATATTGGGTCTAATCCCGCCATAGGTCGCATTAGGAATGCCGTTTACCTTTCTGCCGATGCCACATGGAGCAGTGATGATATGATGTTGGGTTATGCTGATATCAACGTCAACATAGCCGGTAATGGACAGCAGGCGTGCTCGTTGAGTGGAACGCTGACAGGCATTGCCGAGGGCGACTATTACGTCATTGTGAAAGCAAATATCCTGAATGCCCTGAATGAGTCATCGTATGAGAACAACACTTGCATTTCGCTACTGACGACCGAGGTCAATTTCCCGTTGCTGGTCATAGGCGATGAAGTGAACTTGACCATGGCCGCTGACCAGTTTATTTACTACAAGATGGAAGTTGGACCTGAGTTAGATGGCCAAACACTGTCGTGCCGACTCACCACGACGGCGCAACAGGTGGCCAACGGCATTTACCTCTCGCACGGAATAGTGCCGACCCTGGCGCAGTTTGATTATGGTCAATACCTTCCCTTTGCGCAAGAAATAGAGTTGTTGATTCCTAAACTTGAGCAAGGCAGTTATTATCTCTTGGCCAAAGGCGCAACCCAAAGTGGTACCCCGCAGCAAATCAACATCGCCACTTCCATCATCAGTTTTGAAATTCTGAGCATTGATGCCGACCATGGTTCCAACACAGGCTCAATAACCACTAAGGTGACAGGTGCCAAATTCGATAGCATCATGGACTTCCGCTTGGTGCAGGGCAGTGAGTATCTGCCTGCCGAGAAGGTCTTCTTTAGTAACAGCACTCAGACCTTCACCACTTTTGATTTGGTGGATATGCCCGCGGGTACATACGACATGATAGCTGAACTACCTGGAGGAATCATCACTATCAAAGGTGACGCTTTCACCATTGAGGAGGGATTGCCAGCTGAGTTGGCCATCAATATTGTGGCGCCAGCGAGTGTGAGAAGCGGGAATACCTTTGTCGTAAACATCGAATATGGCAACATTGGCACTACCGACTTGAATGTATCAGGCTTTGTGGTGGTCAGCCGAAACGGCCATCCCATGGGCTTTACTACAGAGGCTTTGGAAGAGGGGCTTACCGAGCTTTCTTTCGACTCGGGAGAAACCAATGGCAATCCTGATGTGATGCGTCCGGACTATCGTGGCACGAAAGCCATCTTGGTCAAGGCAACACCATCAACTGACATCAGTTTGGCAGTTTATGCAATTAGAAGACAATACTAATTAAGGAGGGTACATTATGAAAAACAAGATATTAATCATCATTACCTTTGCCTTGTTGTGCGTTTCCGCGCAGGCGCAAAACATCATCCGGCCCAAGATAGCCTGTCCGAATGACATTTGGGTGAACAGCTACAACGGTGTGCTGTTCTACCAACGGGCCGATATGTCCATCCCCAACCGTGGCATGGACTTGGAAGCCGTGTTCTACTACAACAGTTCTTACAACACCAAGAACTACGGCTATGGTAATGGCTGGAGCCTCGGTTATGAGATGCGCTTCATCGAGGACTCATTGGGCATCATCATCGAGCAGGGCGACGGTCGGCAAGACCTATACACCCGCTATGGCAACAACTTTGAGGCCCCCGCCGGTGTGTTCAACACCTTAACGATAGATGGAGCTGGATACAAACTTACGACAAAGGATGGCACCAGTTATCGCTTTACAAATCCTGTTTCCAAAAAGGTGACACAAATTGCTAATCGTTATGGCAATACGCTTGATTTTGATTACCAAAACGGCAACTTGACTTCCATTACCGACATCAATGGGCGCAGCATCCATTTCCAATGGAACGCCGACACGCTGATGACCCAAATGAGCACTTTGTTTGATGACCACGTTTGGACATACAGCTACGACGAGCAGAAGAACCTCACCAGCGTGACCGACCCGATGAACCACACCGTGTATTATGCCTACAACCGCGATAACCGCATCAAGACCTTCATCGATGCCGAGGGCTATTCCACCCACATCACTTACAATGATGACGGGCAAGCTCACCGCATCAAGACGGACTTGACGGACAAGTCCATCCGCTATGAGTTGGCGCAACACAAGACGGTGTTTGTGGACTATCTGACCGATGGCAACAACCAGTTCAGCAGTTACATTTGGGACGACAAGGGCCGCGTGATTGAAAAGGTGGGCAACTGCTGTGGTTTTAGCAGCAAATTGGCCTACGATGAGGATAACAATATCATCCGCCACGAAGATGCCAACGGCCATGTGACCACTTACACCTACGACCAGAATGGCAATATGCTTACGGCCACGGATGCTTTGGGCTATACGGAGCATTACACCTACGAAAGTACTTACAACAATGTGACTTCCTACATCGACAAGAAAGGCAATCTTTACACCTTTACTTATGATGCCAACGGTAACTTGACAGCTTCCAATGGGCCGATGAACACGAGCACCAGTTATACTTACAACCAATATGGGCAGGTGCTGACGGTAACTGATGCCAACAACCACACAACGCAATATCTGTATGACACATACGGCAATCTGTCCTCGACAACCGATGCCTTGGGACATACTACGGCTATGACCCACACGGTGCAAGGCTTGGTGCAGTCCATCACCGACCCGAAAATGGGCGTGACACAGTTCGTGTACAACCGCATGAACCAGTTGACCCAAGCCACCAATCCACTGAACCATGCCTTTGCAATGGAATATGACAGCAAAGGTAACATCATTAAAGTGACCAATGCCTTGTCGCAATCTACGCAAATGACTTATAACGCCTTAGGGCAGCCCCTGACTGTGAAAGACCCCTTGAACGGAGTGGTGCATTATACCTACAATGCCAAACGCAAAGTGGTGCAAACCCAAGACGCGATGAATCACGTGTCGCGTGTCGTCCTTGACGACCACGACTGGATTACCCTGCGCATTGATGCCTTGAACGACACCACCCGCTATTATTATGACAACATCGGGCAGGTGATAGGCGTGGAAATGCCTACGGGACAATTCATCACCTATCAATACGATGCTTTGGACCGTCTCGTTAGTGTAGCCGACCAGTTGGGCACCATGCAAACCTACATTTATGATGCCAATGGCAATGTCGTTTCGCTGATAGATGCCGAGGGCCATACGACCACATTCCAATACGATGCCCTGAACCGACTGATGCAGACCACTGATGCGGAAGGCCATTCCGAGTATTACACTTACGATAACAATGGCAATGTATTGAGTTACACTGATGCCAAAGGCAACACTACGCTCTACACTTACGATGCGATGAACCAAGTGCTGACCGAACGCGATGCCTTGAACAATGTGACCACTTACACATACGATGCCAACGGCAATCTTGCTTCGGTGACGGATGCGCGGGGCAACACGACTTCCTACCAGTACGATGCCAACGACCAACTGACGAAAATCACCTTCGCTAATGGCAAGACCCAGCAGTTTGCTTTCGACGCCAACGGTAATACGGTGACATTTACCGACGAAAGCGGCCGTCAGATGGGCTTTGTGTACGATGCTTTGAGCCGTCTGACCCAAAAGACTTATCCGAACAACACGGCGGACAATTTCACCTACGATGCCAACGGCAACATGCTGACCGCCAACAATGCCAATGCGCAGGTGTCGTTCACCTATGACAACGGTGGCCGTATGCTTTCGGAAACATTGAACGGCAAGACGACCCGTTATGCTTACAACACCCGAAACAGAACAGTTACCAAAACCTATCCGGGTGGCCGGACGATAACGGAAGAGTACGATTATCGTCAACGTCTGACGGGGTTGAAGGAAAACAACAACTATTTCGTGACCTTGGGCTACAACGCCAACGACTTCCTGACCCAACGCGCCTACGGCAACGGCACGACCACCAACTTTGTGTACAACGCTTTGAACCAATTGACGCAGTTAACTGACAACCCCAACATTGCCAATGTGCAAATGACCTACGATGCCGCGGGCAACATGCTCTCGAAGAAGGACTTGCTTCGTCCGACCAAGAGCGAGGTGTATGGCTACGATGCACTGAACCGTCTGACGAGTTTCAAGCAAGGCGAGATAAGCACGGGCGTGGAGATTCCCAACCCATTGAAGCAGGTGCAGTATGCGATGGACGCTTTGGGCAACCGCACCACCGTGACCAACAACGGCGTGGCGACCCAATACACCGCCAACAACATGAATGCCTACACAGCCCTGACGGGAGGCCAGAACATGACCCCACAATATGACGACAACGGCAACCTGACGAGCGATGGTACCCACTCCTACCAATACAACTACAACAACCGCCTTGTGAGCGTGGACAACGGGCAAACCGCCACCTACAAATACGATGCCTTGAACCGAAGAATACAAAAGACGGTCGTTTCGACAGGCTCAACGACCAACTACTACTTTTGCGGCGACCAAACCATTGAGGAGCGAGATGCCAACAATGCGGTGCAAGCCACCTACATATTCGGCATTTCGGTGGATGATGTTCTGCAAATGCAACGTGGTGGCAATACCTATTATTATCATAAGAACCATTTGGGTTCCGTGGTAGCCCTCACCAATGGCAGTGGCAACCTTGTGGAACGCTATGAATATGACCCCTACGGACAACCTTCGTTTTTTGATGCCAACGGCAATGCTTTGAGTCAATCTGCAATAGGCAATGCCATCCTCTTCACAGGCCGTGATTATGATGCTGAAACGGGGTTGTATTACTATCGTGCCCGCACTATGCACCCTGGCTTGGGCCGCTTTATGCAGCATGACCCGTTGATGTATGTGGATGGGATGAATTTATATGAATATGTATTGTCGAATCCTGCAAAATATTCTGATGCATTTGGATTGGATGCTAATCTATATTCGCCTATACCCATTTTACCCATTATGAGTTTCCAATCACCAAGGCAGTTTGCGGATTCTTCCGACAATAAAACTGATTTGAAATCAATAATTGAGAGCACCTCTGATTTACTTAGCAATCTTGATGGACGATTAGGAAGTGATGGTGTGATTAGAATGTCTCCATTTGCCAATGGAAGTCAATATTATCGAAATATTCTTAATCTTAAAAAAGCGGGAGCAGTGTTTGATGACATTTCGACTTTGTTGAGTGTTTATGATTTGTTAGGCAACCCTGAACAATATGAATCCATGGATGATTTTTGGAAGGCATATACAGAATGGGCTTTTACTGCAATAGGTAGTTCAATAGGGGCATCCCTTGGTGCAACAATTTGTGTTGAATTAGGGCCTGGTGCTATGGTGTGTGGATATATTGGAAGTAAAATTGGAGGGATGATTGGTTCTGGAATTGGCCAGGCTCTTACGGGGGATGATTGTCAATTAATTCCGAGAGTTTTGGATAATTTACCAAACAATTTCTGGTCTCCAGGAAGTAAATTATAAATCTAACAAAAATGAAAAACATAATAATTCTTCTTATAATACTATTGGCATCGATAAACTGTTATTGCCAAAAGAGCAATGGCAGAAAGCCAAATTGTGGACAAGGCCAACAAAACGAAATGACCCCAAAAGGTAATGTTGTTGGCTCTAATCCAGAAACTGAAAGCCAAACAAGTGTATATAACCCTTCTGATCCCAATGAAATCATCGGCACAAAGGGTTACGATGCCTTGGGTGATACGCTGCAATGGGTGGCGGCAACGACATCATTGCCTTACACCATCTATTTCGAGAACGACCCGGAGTTGGCCACGGCTGCCGCGCAGAAGGTAGAGGTGAGGCACAGGCTTCACGCCAAAGCGGATATTTCTACCTTCGCCATTGGGGCCTTTGGCTTCGGCAGCCATGTCTTCACCGTGGAGGGCAACAGATCGTCTTATCAGCAGCGGTTAGACCTCACGCAAGATATGGGCATTTATGTGGATGTGGTGGCCGGCATCGATATTGTGGCAGGCGAGGCCTTTTGGATACTGCAATCCATAGACCCCGCCACGGGTCTGCCGCCGCAAGGCACACAGCAAGGCTTCCTGCCCGTCAACGACGAGAACCACAGCGGCGAAGGCTATGTGTCGTTCACCATCAAGCCCAAGGCCAATGCCTGCATCACGGGCGACGAACTCACCGCCTCGGCGAGCATCGTCTTCGACATCAACGAGGCCATCCCCACCAATGTGTGGTACAACACGGTGGATGCCCTGCCGCCCACTACCCAACTCACAGGCATAGACAACGGCAACAATGAGGTGCTGCTACAATTCAGTGGCCAAGACGACGAAGGCGGCTGCGGCATCAAGCAGTACAAACTCTATGTGTCAGACAACTACGGGGCTTACAGCCTTTACGAAATCTATCCCGTTGGTACCACTGCCACTTACCTTACAGAATACGACCATTGCTACCGTTTTTTCTGTCTCGGTGAAGACAACGTGGGCAATGTGGAGGGAATGAAGGAGGAGGCGGAGTTTGAGTATGGCAACTATAATCTAATGGTTTCGGTCGCCGCTTCGCCTGAGGAGGGCGGTACGGTAAATGGTGGAGGTCTTTATACCTATAACTTACAAGTCATGGTTACTGCCATTCCTGCTTCGGGCTATGAGTTCTATCGTTGGGTAAACAACGGTGTTCCCGTTTCAGAAGAGCCTACCTATACCTTCTCTATTTTGGAAGAGATGAATTTGGTGGCGCAGTTTATACCAGCCAATTTGACTTCGCATGTTGTCACCCTCGCCGAAGGCCTGAACTGGTGGTCGAGCTACGTTGACCTGTCCAACAACGGCTTGGCTTCGCTTGAGGAAGCCTTGGGCAGCAATGGCATCACAATCAACTCCCAAAAGAACAGCTTTGCTTTCTACGACGAGAACGACAACGAATGGTACGGACTCCTCTCTGTACTCGACAACCGAGAGATGTATCGAATCCAAACCAACGCCGAGACGGAGATTGCCATCACCGGCGCCCGTCTGGATGCTTCACAAATTACCATTGAGACACAGCCAGGCTGGAACTGGATCGGCTATCCCGTGGCAACCGTTCAGTCAGTGGCTGACGCCCTTTTAAACCTCCAACCCGACAACGAGGACGTGCTGAAGTCGCAGACCGCCTTTGCCATGTATGACAGCGTAGACGGCTGGTTTGGCCTGCTGACCAACATGGAACCCGGCAAAGGTTACATGTATATGGGAAGCCAAGCCCACAGCTTCCAATACCACAGCGGAAGAACCCAAGCCGACCAACCCAAGGGAGAACTCCTCTGGAAAGCCAACGAGCACGCCTATGCCGATAACATGAGCATGGTAGCCGTGGTCGCCATCGATGACGAGGAACAACATTCCGGACAGCTTGAGGTGGGAGCCTTTAGCCAAGGCAAGCCCGTGGGTAGCACACGTCTGCTCCATAATGCCAAACGCGACCGTTGGTACGCCATGCTGCCCGTTTCGGGCAACGGCGGCGAGCAAGTGAGTTTCCGCCTCTATGACGTCGCAACCGGCGAGGAATACAGCACGGAGGCCGAAGAGGCCATCACCTTCACCGCCAATGCCGTTGCAGGAACCCTCGACAATCCCATGGTGCTGAATTTCAGAACCGTGATGGCAGTGGACGAGAATACCGAGGCTGTGCTGCGCATCCATCCCAACCCAACGACCAAGGGCGGCGAGGTCAGACTGGGCTTGCCTGCTGAGGCTGGCAAGGCAAGGGTGGAGATATACAATATGCTCGATGTCCTCGTAGACCTGAAAGAGACCGATGGCAACACCCTCACGTTGGGAAGAGCGATCGTGCCCGGCACCTACATCTTGAGGGTGTACACGGCATCCGAGAAAGTGTATTACGGTAAGTTGATTGTCAAATGATAAAAACGCAATAAGATGAAAATCAGAAGTTTATTATTAATCGTACTGCTTGGAGCGTTCGCTGTTGCCCGCGCTGATGGAGAGCATTGGACGTGGAACCCATACCAGTATGGCGACAATGCCAGCTTTATCGCAGTCATCACCATCGATAGCGTGGAACAACGCAGCGACCAGCTTGAAATCGCCGCTTTCTACGAGGATGAATGTCGCGGTAGCATCATCTGCGTGTATGTGCCCCAAAAGGACCGCTACTTCGCCTACCTCACCGTAAACGGAGAAAACAACATGGTGATGACGTTCCGTCTTTATGACCATGGCACTGAAACGGAAATCGATGCAGATTGCGACAACACCTATACCTTTGTTGCCAACCAGTTCCAGGGAACGCCTAGCAACCCGTTCGTGTTCGCTTTCACGAGCAATTTCCAAGGGCAGGTGTTCAACGGGAACGTCAACAACTCATGGTCGGAGGCTGGCAATTGGAGCGGAAATGCCTTGCCGGGTGTCAACGACAATATCCTCATCGGCGCTTCCTGCAACATCGATGCCGATGTCGAGGTAGCCAACCTGACAGTAGGCAATCAGGCCGTGCTCACCATCGAACCGGGCAAGAGCCTTTCCGTCACGGGTACGCTCACAAACACTGTCGCCTCAAACTTGGTCATCAAGGACGGCGCCCAGCTTGTCAACGCCTCGGCAAACGTCGCAGCCACGGCAGAGAAAGACATCATTGCCTATGGAACTGACAACCCCGGCGGATGGTACACCCTTAGCTCCCCGATGGATGACATGGCCATTGCCGGCAGCGACTTCCTTACGCCGGAGTACGACCTCTACCGCTTCAATGAGACCAATCTCACTAACGAGGAGTGGGAGAATTACAAGGCTGGGATGTTTGATATTTTCGAGAATGGACGCGGCTACCTCTACGCTAACAACAACACGTTCAGCCCAGCTTTCACCGGCACGCTCAACAACGCCGACGTCAGCTATGACCTGACGCTTACCGACCGTCCCGATGATGATCTGGACGGCTTTAACCTCATCGGCAACCCCTTCCCGCACGTCATCTACAAGGGTATGGGTGGCGCCATCAACGACAACAGGCTCGCCTCGGGCTTCTACACGCTGACCAACGAGGGTGCATGGCATGTCCATACTTATGAGGAAGCCATCATGCCCGGTCAAGGCTTCTTGGTGAAGACTACGGCGGCTACCTCGCTCGATATCGCCAAGACCACTGCCGTAGCCACTGCCGAGTCGTCGGCGAAAGATGAGACCGGAAGGCTGAACCTGAAGGTCGGCGGCGACAACGGACAGGATCGCACCTTCGCCTATTTCAGCCAAGGCATCGGCCTGGAGAAGCTGAACAACTTCAACGGGAGTCTGCCGAGCCTCTACGTCACCCTCGACGAAACCGATTACGCCATCGCCCATGTCGGTGCTGAATGTGAGTCGCTCGAACTGGGCTTACGGAGCGGACAAAGCGGGGATTTCACCCTTAGCGTGGACGTTGAGGGTCTCTGCCTCGGCTACCTCCATCTGATCGACCGCATCGCAGGAACTGACACCGACCTGCTCCAGCAGCCCGACTATGGCTTCACGGCCACGGGACAGGAGGATGAAGCGCGTTTCGAGCTGGTCTTCATGGAAACAACAGTGATAGAAGAGACGGATGGAGACGTTCCGTTTGCCTTTGTCCGCAATGGAGAAATTGTAATCATGGACGTAGAGACGTGCCATGGCGCGTCTCTACAAATCGTTGACATGACGGGACGCACCATGCTCTGTAGAGACGGTGTGCACACCGTCTCTACAGAGGGAATGGCCCCTGGCGTTTACGTGTTACGCATGATTGAAGAAAGCAAGGTGAGAACCCAGAAAATCTTCATCAAATGAAAAAGATAACATTCACAATCGCAATCGTTCTCGGCATCAGCATGAGTTCATTCGCACAAGGCGACCTTTTCCAATACGGTGAGGTCAGCGGCGGGTTTTTTATCGGTTTATATCAACTAATCCTGTTGCTTTCATGATGGTCTCATCATCCAGGCCGAGGGCTTTCATGTTTCGGGCTATTTCGAGGGCTTTGTTATTTTCGCCCTCTGCGATTCCAAGTTCCTTCCCTTCGGCGAGACCTTCCTCTCGTCCTTCTTTTCGTCCTTCTTCAAGCCCTTCTTCGTGTCCCAGGATGCGTCCGCCTTCGATTTCGTTATAGATGTCGAGTTCGCGTTTCCAGCTCCGCTCGTAGGTGAGCTGTTGGTCGGAGTTGAAACGGGCGAATTCGGCTTCCTTGTAGAGTTTCTTGAATATGGGTTCTTCGAGTTCT
>JAGCPG010000103.1 GCA_017645245.1 Bacteroidales bacterium | reverse complement strand
GCGCAAGGACAACCTGACCATCAAGGCACCGATCGACGGTGAATTGGGTTTGTTGGATGTGGTGCTCGGTCAATCGGTGGGTGCCGGAACCAAGATTGGACAAATCAATAATCTGGATAGTTATAAAATCGAGGCCCAGATTGATGAACATTATATCGACCGAGTAACACCTGGCTTGGAGGCTACTTTTGAAAGACAGAGCGAGCGTTATCAGGCGCAGATCCGCAAGGTGTATCCAGAGGTGCGCGACGGCAAGTTCAAGGCCGACTTCAAGTTCATGGAGCAGCAGCCCGAGAACATCCGCAGTGGTCAGACCTATTACCTCAACCTGCAATTAGGTCAGCCTGTGGAGGCAATTTTGATCCCCCGTGGAGCGTTCTATCAAAAGACCGGCGGAAAGTGGATCTATGTGCTTACCCCAGACGGTGCCAAAGCCGTGAAACGCGACATTCGCATCGGCCGCCAGAACCCGCAATATTACGAGGTCATCGAAGGCCTGGAGCCAGGGGAGAAGTTGATTACGTCGAATTATGACAACTTCGGAGAAAGCGATGTGTTGGTATTTTGAAAAATTTGTATTTTTGGCAAATCTCTTCAAATAACAAGAAAAAATGAAAAGAATTAGCTTTAACAGGTCCATATTCATCCTTTGGATTCTTCTGCTTGAAGTCCATGCTGCGCAAGCCCAAGTGATCGACAACAAAGGCAACCGCAATCAAACCTATCCTCTCGTCACGGAGACGAATCCGACCGTGGTTGAGATGATCAATCAGGTGGATACCATGAATCTGTATAATACCATCGCTTGGATGCAGCAATACATCCGCGACGCATCGTCACCTGAGGCGCTGCTCACTCAAAACTACCTTCTCGACCGATTTGATGAACTTGGTTTGGAGACGTATGTACATGATTTCCCTATGACTATTGGAGGGATGGACACTCTCGATGCGGGCAATATCATCGCTATCCAGCAGGGCACTGAGTTCCCTGAAAAGTACGTCATTGTTTCGGCGCATTACGACCATCATCTTGGTCCTGGTGCAGATGACAATGCCTCGGGAACCTCAGGAGTGCTTGAATGCGCACGCATTTTAAGCCAGTATTCATTCAAACGGACCATTCTTTACATTGTTTTCAATGGTGAAGAGTATGGTAGACTCGGCAGTTATCCCTTTGCCCAAAAATGCGCTCGCGAAGAGATGGAAATCACCGGTGTCTTCAATATGGATATGATTGGCTTTTGGCCAGGCAATGAATATGGCGACATCACTATGTATTCAGGTTATTCCTATATTTCACAACGGCTTTTCGACTTTTATCAGCAAGTCGCTAATCTCTATATTCCTGAAATACCCACCCACCGTTTCACCCATGGAGACTCCTCGGGCGGTGACCACAATAGCTTCAACATCCGCGAATATCCCGCATTGTATATCGGCGACATTGAGTATCTTCGCTACCACCCTTACTATCATACTCCAGCCGATTCCATAGGAGCTGGTGTAAATTGCTTCGCCTTGGCTGAAGGCTTCGTGAAAGCGGTCATCGCTGCTACTGCCGAACTCGCCAACGGATGGATGGCTCCGCAAGATTTCAGCGCCATCGTCAAGGACGGGAACGTGTTTTTGAGTTGGGATGACGCACCTGAAACTGAGTCTTACAAAGTCTTCAAAGATGGCGGACTTCTTGTTGAAACAACAGAAAACACATTTGTGGATTTGGATTTTGTTGGCGGCGAGTGGCATAAATACTATGTGAAAGGCATCAATTCCGATGGTTTGGAAAGCCCGGCCTCAAATCCAGATTCCGTGTTCTTCCTTGAGCCGCTTCAAATCCCTGTTTTCTACGATTTTGAAGATGGCACAGCAGAAGGACTGATTTTGAACAACGACAATTGGAGCTTTGCCAATTGGCAATCGCATAACGGATTGAAGTCAACCACTAACACCATGGACAATATCCTACAAATCGCTGAATTTCAGTGGTTTTCTATTCCAGAATCCGTTGAGGATATCTCTTTGGGATTAAAAATAGCAAGGCTCATCAGCAATGGATGGCTCCCTTATAGCCCCAACGTGTATGTGGAAGTGACTACCGACAGGAAGACCTGGCATAAATTAGCAACGGTACTCCCTGCACAGCAAGGACAGTGGGGTACATATACCATCTCTCTCAATGACTTTATTGGACAAGAATACGTTCAACCGAGAATCAGATTTGAGGGAAACGGTAGATCAGGGCAATACAGAATAGACAATGTCGTTCACATCGATGATTTGTACATTAGTTTTAGTTCCACCGAAACCGCCGAACATCTTGCCCAAGAAAGCTTCAAGTTGCTAGTGACCCCCAATCCATCGAATGGCGTCGTTACCATCACAACGGGGTTGGAACACACCTATTGCCTCACGGTATTCAACCTGACAGGCATCAAGTTGTTCTCAAAGGAATCTTTCTCTGACGGAACACTTGATTTAAGTTCATTCTCTCAAGGGACTTATTTCATCGCTGTCGATAATGGCACCGACAGGATCACAAAACGGGTAGTTTTGAAATAAAATGCTATGCTGTGATAGATTGCAACTCTTTACCTAACTCATGTAAAGCGTTAACTATTCTTTCGCTTTGAGGTTTGCGTGGTTTGCTACGACCGCAGATATAATGCCCCAATTGCCGTTGGTTTATTCCCGTCATTCGTGAAAGGGCGGCTCTGGTCAGAATCTTATCGTAGCAATACAGAAGGCTTTGGATATCCATCTTGAAGAGCAATTCGTGGTCATTGTCAAATACAGTTGGATAGGAATCATGGTCCATCTTGGCGCAGTCCACATAGAAGTCGATGCTTTCATGAACATAGCTCACGAAATCAGAAAAGTTTCCTGTAAATGCAACGATCCATCCTGGAAGTAATTCGCAGCTGGCGCTGAATCCATTTTCGGTTTTTGAGGTTGAAATGATAACTTGTTCCATATTCTCCAAAGTTTTAGAATGTTAACCCAGACTGTTTTTCGATACTTTTTAGTTCATCTCCCCATGTGTCGTCGCTCGGTTTTCCGTTTACTGTGACTTTGCCTTTCTTTGTAGGATGCCTGAATTGTCGATGGCTCCCGACTTGATGAACCAAATACCAACCGTCTTTAGCTAACATCTTTAGAATTTTACTGGTTTTGACAATCTTCATTGTTCAATTGATTTTGCAAAAATAGTATTTTTACTATTATTATGAAATAAAAAGAATGAATTTTTCGCAAAGATAAAAATGTTTTCAAAAAAGTTATAATAAAATACTTATATTAATGGAAATTATTATTATTTAAGTATATTTGTTGAAAAAGAACTTGAATTTAGCGTTGTAAAGAATCTTTACACCCGCTGTAAAGAAACTTTACACTTTCATCAAATCGGAAAAATGTATTTCTTTGATTCATAGTATTTTGTATTTTTGGCATAAAGAATGATTAACCCTTTTGCCAAATTATATCTGACATGAAAACCTACCTTATATTCTTATCCCGAAACAAACTCTTCAACCTCATCGAGGCGGTCGGTCTAAGCGTCTCATTGGCCTTCGTCATCATCGCGTTCTGCTATGTGATGCAGCAATATGCCGTCACCAGGGAGAATAAGGATCGTGAGTGCATTTACGCCTTGAGTGCCAATAAAGCCAATTCCTACGGCATGAAGGATGCCTTCGATGGCAAACTGCCCGAGGTGGAGTGCGTGACCATTTTTCAATTTCATCAAGATGAAATCATCAAGTCTGAAAGACAGACTTTTGTGGGAACCCTGCTTCACTGTGACCGACAGTTTTTCGACATCTTCCCCGTGAAGCTTGTGGAAGGCAATCCCGAAGAAATCAACCATCAAGGGGCGGCTTTCATCTCGGAGGATCTCGCCCGAAAGATGGAAGGTGAAATCATCGGAAGGGAGTTGATCATGTATTCGGACACTTTGAACATCGTCGGGGTGTTTTCCGACTTGGGCAGTTCCCTGATGCATCCTACTGAGGTCATTGCCAACATTGAAACCAGCCGAAATCCAACCACTGTCGGGTACCGAAATAATCCCTACAATTGGTTCACCAACTTCAATGTGTTTCTCAAGGTTAGGCCCGATACCGACCGTGACGAGTTGTTGGAAAAACTGAAAGACCTTTATGTGGAGACCTTCAATAGAAGCAAAGAAAGAGCCGAAGACATTGGCTTGATGCGCTTGGATGAACTTTTCTTCAACGGTTCAGCGGCCTTTCTCCGAAAAGGAGACAAGTCGATGCTGAAAACCATGACCGTCATTGGGCTGCTCTTGCTCATTTCAGCTCTGATCAACTATATCAACCTCAATCTCGCCCTGACGGGAAAACGCGCCAAGGAGATGGCTTCGCGACTGCTGCTCGGTGCCCAACGTTCGGACATTATAGGTAAATACTTGACAGAATCATTCGTCTTCACGTTGTGTTGCTTTGTGCTGGGCATGCTGATCGCCGAAGCCATCCTCCCTGTCGTGAACCAACTTTTGGGAGCCTCCATTGAAATCAGGGTGCCGTATTCTCCATCTTATCTCCTTGGTTATCTGATGATTGTCGTAATTGTGTCGTTGTTGGCAGGACTGATTCCCGCTTTCATCATCGCCAAGACACAGCCCATCGACGTGGTGCGGGGGACCTTCCGCTACCATAGCAAAATGGTGCTTTCAAAGATATTCATTGTATTGCAGAACGTGTTGGCTATCGCCTTGATTGCCCTTGTGTTGACCATGGAGTTGCAGATGCGCCACATGATGAACCGCTCCATGGGGTTGGATTTGGAAAACCTTTATTTCCACAACTCCGACTTGAATTACACCGACGAGCTTGAGCCATGGGTCAACGACCTCCGTGCCTTGCCTTGCGTGAAAGAAATCGGTTTTGCCGAGAATGTGCCCGGTGTTGTTCGGATGAAGTTTGGGGTGAATAAGATGGGTGAGACAGATAAACACTCCCAAGTGTGTCTGCTTCAATGTGACAAGCAGGCGTTCAAAATGTTTGGCTTCGAGGTGGTGGAGCAGTTCAAGGAACCTGACGAAAACAGCTTTTGGATTACTGAAAATACTGTGGCTGGCATGACGGGAATGCCTCATGGCGTCAACAATTACGACACCATCATGGCGTGGAAGAACAACAATCTTGGCAACGATTGCTGCGGTGTTATCAAAGACTTCAACATGTATGATGCCTTGCATGCCACCGATGAGGATTATGCCATTGTGTTTGGAGGCGATCTCGGCTTCACGGGTGTCGCCGAACCTCACGTTGTGAATCCTCTGATGGAGATTGTGGGCGACCACAAGGAGGCCAAAAAAGCCATCGATGCGCTGTACGAGAAACATTGCGAAGCAGTTTTCGGCACTTACATGGAGCCTGATTATAATGACTTTATCAGTAATGTAATCGCCAAGCAATATGACAAGACAAAGCGCCAGATGCGCCTCATCGAGCTGATCATGGGTGTTTCGGTGTTATTGTCACTGCTCGGTTTGGTGGCCATGAGTACCCATTTTGCCTCTGAGCGTGAAAAAACCATTGCCGTCCGCAAGGTGTTTGGCGGCACGATGGAATCCGAAATCCGTCGCAACCTTCGCGAGTATCTGATTCTCATATTGATTGCCAACGTCATTGCCATCCCCGTGGCGGTATGGCTTTGCCATAGATACTTGGAGGACTTTGCCTATCGCATCGACCTGCATCCGTGGATCTTCGTCGTCACGGTACTGCTGTCGTTTGTCATCGCCATCGGTTCGGTGCTGTGGCAAATTGTCTCGGTGGCGAAAGTGAATCCGGTGACGGCGTTGAAGAAAGAATAAAACTCAATAATATGAACCGTTTCAAAGACACATTAATCAAAATCCTATCGTTGGGCATTGGCCTTGCTATTGGCGTCGTGTTGATCGCCAAGGTGTGTTTCGAACTGTCGTACGACAGTTTTTACAAGGATGTTGACCGCATCTATCTCATCAAGGCGGAGTGGGCCATGGGTGACCGTCAAGGCGACGGAGAACGCATCAGCGGTGCTGTGGCTCCGGGTTTCAAGGCCGAGGTGCCAGGCGTGG
>JAGCPG010000102.1 GCA_017645245.1 Bacteroidales bacterium | reverse complement strand
GTTGGCGAGTTCCCATGTCACATGCGACTGAAGCAGGTTTTCTTGATTGAAACCCATGTCGTGATTCATCATGAAATCGCGTTGCTGATGAACAAAAATCGCACAGATAATCAGCACGATGCTCACGGTGAACTGCAAGCCAATCAATCCGATGCGGAAAGCCTTGCCTTTCTGCGTGGTGCCGAGTGTGCCTTTCAAGGCAAAAGCGGGATTAAACGAGGTGGAGAACAAGGCCGGATAGAGGCTGGCAAGCACCGAAATGAGCAATGCAATACCGACGGTCAAAGCCGCAATACCCAAGTTTTGGCCGAAGTTCAACGGTGTGTCAATCAGTGCAGCCAAGGTGGATTGTCTGAACAGTGTAACCACAGCCACTGCCAGTCCAAGAGCGATAACGACCATCAGCACCGACTCGCCCACCGACGACATCACCAACTGGAAGCGGCTGCTGCCCAATATCTTGCGTGTGTTGATACTCCGCAGACGCAACGGCACCATCGCGAAGAAAAAGTTGATGTAGTTGATGAAGGCGATGAGCATCACGAAAATGGCGATGACAAGCAAGGTGATGGTCGTGGTGCGATTGCCCGACTTGCCCGAATGCCCGACATTATCGGCAAAGTAGTTGTCGGTCAATAACATGAGATGAGGTGACATCATTTTTTTCATTACCTCAAGATCTGCTGCTTTTTCTTCGGTCAAATTGCTTTCGTCAATGTCGAATTTTGTCTTAAAAAGGTCAAAGGCGACTTGGTGTGCAATTTCATCGAATTCTTTTGGGTCAGCGCCTTCAGCGAGTTTAATGAAATAATTCCAGCCCCATTGGCTCCAATCGTCCATACCCGCATCACCCAGATTCAGAATAAAGTCGATGGAAGAAAGGTCGCTGTTGACAGGCATATCCTTGTAGATGGCCGCTACCGTGACATCTGTCCAATTCCAGGAGCCAAATTGGAAATGGTCGCCCACCTGCAAGCCCAAGCGTTTGGCCGCTGACTCGGACATAACCGCATCCGTGTAACTAATCCAATTATCCAAATTGCCGGCAACAAGTTCAAATCCAAACACATCGATGACTGGCTTGGAGAAACTGGTGACTCTCAATTCGACCGACGACTGTCCTTCGCCCAAGCGAACGGACACTTCGTTGCTTCCTAAATCGGCAGCACAGCAGCCCGCCTCTACGCTGGGGACAGCAGCAATGACCGCTTCCGACATCTGACGATTGACGTATGTTGAATAAACATTGTTTGAAAATCGGTCTGGCATGGTAAGGACATAAATCCTGTCGCTGTCCTTGAGTGCCTTGTTGTAGGTGAGGTCGTGGTGTACCTGCACTAGGATGATGTAGAGCGCGGCGAAGGCTGCCGTCAAACCCAAGATGTTCAGGATGGAGGAGACAAGGGTGGTCTTGCCTTTTTTGAAGATGCGTGCCATGGTTGTTTAATAGTTTATTGTTTTGTTTAACTGTTTAATTGTTATTTAACTATGGCTCATGGCCTATTCCGTCCTCAACGACTTCACCGGATTCACCGTAGCCGCCCGCAGGCTGCGCAAGGTGACCACTGCAACGGTGACACCCAACACCGCCACCAACGCCACAGCAAACACCCAAATGTGCAGCGGCACCTGATAGGCGAAGCCCTCCAAATAGCGCCGCATGATGACGATGCTCACCGGCACAGCGATGACAAAGCACACCAGCACAATCTTCACGAAGCGCGAGTTGAACATGGCCAGAATCTGCTCCACCGTGGCACCATGCACACGACGGATGCCAATCTCCTTGCGGCGGTGCTCCGTCTCGAACATCACCAGCCCGAACACACCCATCAGCGAGATGACGATAGCCAAAATCGTAAACAGAGTGACCAACTTCGAGAGGTCGTTCTCCTTTTTGTATTGCTTTTCAAGGGCCTGACTGAAAGGCGTCACCTCAATATCAACGCCCTCGGCCCAATCGGGATCGAGGTCTTTGAGAGTTTTGGAGATGCGCTCCTTCAAGGCGGGGACATCCACGCCTGGCTCGGTGCGGATGAAGAGCATGTTGCAAATATTCCACGGGTTCTTGCCATACACATAGAAGGCAAACGGTCCCATCCCATTTCGCAATGCGCAAAAGTTGAAGTCCTTGCAGAAACCGGCAATCTCGGCAATTTGGTCATCATGGCCACCAATTTGATCATCAAGGGTAATATTGTAATAGTCACGTGCGAATTCATTGAAGATGTATGTTCCTGTAGATTGTTCATCAGCCTCAGTGAAATCACGGCCTTCTACAATGTCGATGCCCATAAAGCGCAGGAAGTTCCACGAGACGGGATAGACCTGCCACCCGGCATCCTCTCCACGCACTTTGCGGCCCCAACTCATACGAGTGTCTTTAATAAAGCCCCCTGCGCCCCAAGCAATATCCTTGATGGCGGCATCGGCTTTCAATTGGTTCTCAACGGCTTGGCGGTTGGTGGCAAGGTTCCACGACACCCGCGACTGTAATAGGCATTCCTGATTGAAACCCATGTCATGATTCAGCATGTACTGACGTTGTTCATGGACGAATATCGCACAGATAATCAAAACAATAGACACGGTAAACTGCAAGCCAATCAAGCCGATGCGGAAAGCCTTGCCCTTCTGCGTGGTGCCAAGTGTGCCTTTCAAGGCAAAGGCAGGATTGAACGAGGTGGCAAACAAAGCCGGATAGAGGCTGGCGACCACTGAGATAAGCAATGCCAACCCAATGGTCAGAGCAACGATGCCCCAGTTTTGGCTGAAATCCAACGAAGTGTCAATCAGGGCAGCCAAAGTGGATTGCTTGAACAATGTGACTGCGGCCACTGCCAGTCCAAGAGCGATCACGACCATTAGCAACGACTCGCCTACCGACGACATCACCAGTTGGAAACGACTGCTTCCCAATATCTTCCGCGTGTTGATACTCTTCAAGCGCAACGGCACCATGGCAAAGAAGAAGTTGATGTAATTGATGAAAGCGATGAGCACCACAAAGATGGCGATGACAAGCAGCGTCATGGTAGTGGTGCGGTTTCCCATCTTTCCAACGGTATAGTTGGCGTTGGGGTCGGCAAAATACATCTCTGTCAGCAGCACGGGGCGAATCCCGAATTTGACATCATCATCCGAAACCTCAATGCCGCCATTCATCTCGCTGAAAAATTGCTTACAGACCGGCTTTGCCACCTCTGTGATTGCCTCGGGGTCGGCACCTTCACGCAGTTTCAAATAATAGAAGTACGAAAACTCCTTCCATTCATCGAGCCGAGCATCAGGCATGTTCCAAACCATATCAAAAGATGAGAGGTCGCTGTGCTTCGGCATGTCCTTATAGATGGCCACTATGGTCGTTTCTATCCATTGTGTTTCGGCAAGATTTTTCACAACATCACCCACTTGGACGCCGAGACGCTTAGCCATCGATTCCGATACAGCCATGGCCGCTCCCGTCAAATCGTCCCAATTGCCGGCCACCAGTTCAAATCCAAAGACCTCGCGGGCACCTTTGTTCAAGGCGACTTGCGACCCTGAAACAGGCGACTGCTCGTCGCTCACACGAATCTTGGCGGGAACACCCGCAATGCGACCGCAACCACCGGCTTCAATGTCAGGGGAAGCATTGATCACATATTCGCCTATGGGGCGACACAGATAAGACGAATAACCAGTAGATCGGGTCTCTTGCTTCGTAAGGACATAAATCCGGTCGCTGTCCTTAAGCCCCTTGTTGTAGGTGAGGTCGTGGTGCACCTGCACGAGGATGATGTAGAGCGCGGCAAAGGCTGCCGTCAAGCCCAAGATGTTCAGGATGGAAGAGACCAGCGTGGTCTTGCCTTTTTTGAAAATTCGTGCCATGGCTTCGTGTTTTAATCTTTATCAATCCTCTTGATTCTACCGCCTACATTGGTGCCTTTTGTCTTCACATTGCCAAGGTATTTTATTGAGCCCGAACCTGCGATGCTGTAGTCCATCGCCTCCAGTTGGCATCGTGTCTCCACCAAGCCCGAACCGGCAACGGAGACATTCGCTTTCTTCACCGTTCCTGATTCAATGATCATGTCTCCTGAACCAGCGACACTCAAATCCACCAGGTCGGCATAGAAATCCTTGCACACCAACTCTCCCGATCCAGCAATGCTCACTTCAAGACGATGTATGGTGGTGGTTTCATTGAAATACACGCCGCCGGAACCGGCAGTGCTTATGTCCAGTTCACGGGCTTCGAACGGCGTAACAAAATAGAAGTCACCGCTTCCTACCGTGTTGATTTCCTCAATCGTCGGTGCACTGATATCGATGACGAACTTTGTCGGTTTCAAATTGGTATGTTGAACCTTTTCGGTAACATAACCAAGATTCAACGCATCGCCTTTGGTATGGATGTCGAGATACTCAAAAAGGTTCTCGTCAAGGGTCACGCGGCAGGAATAGTC
>JAGCPG010000018.1 GCA_017645245.1 Bacteroidales bacterium | reverse complement strand
CTCATCCCGTTCGGCTTCAGTTAACTGAAAACGAAATGATTCTGGGAAACGAGCCCTATTTCGTTTTACTTGCTCATTCAGTCGGCTTGTAGTTACACCATAAAGCATAGCCAAGTCGCGGTCAATCATTACCTGCACACCTCGGATACTAAAAATCATATTCTCAATTCCTGAAATGTCAACAGACTTATCACAATTTGTGATATGTTCTTCGAACCGAAAACAAATGGATAAAGTAGCGTATGACAAGATTGCATATTTAACTATTATTCTTATTTTTGCACCGAGGCTGAAAGCTGACTGCTGAAAGCCAAAAATCGCATCAAAACAATCCTGTTCATGGTCTTAAACTACCAAATATCCAGTCCCGAAACAATGGAGCGAGCCATCTGCGAGTTGGGCATCGTCCCGTTTTTCACCAGCGCCATCCCGGGCTATTCCATCAAGGAACTCACCCAACCTGGTTTTTGGTTTGACGGCGAAGAGGACTCGCTCGGGCCGTGGGACTGGAAGATAGACTGTCTGCAAAACGGCGGCATCGCCTACGGGAAGTTTCTATGCGGAGGAAAGGCCGCCTTCGCGACAGTACCCTTCTACCGCGAACTGATGAACATCCGCCGCGCTACGACAACACCCGACAAGAACGGCGAGCGCATCATGGAGTATCTCGAGAAACAAGGCAGCATCACTATCAAGGAGGTGCGTGCTTTGCTTGGTGTGAAGAAAGGCCAAGCCGATGCGGCCATAGGCAAGTTGATGCAGCAGTGCCGTGTTGTCACGGGAGCCATCGAGCGGGTGTATCGAGGACCCGAACAGGTTTACAACGGCTGGCAAGTGTCGTATTTCTGCACGCCCGAGTCGCTATTCGAAGACTTCACCTCGCTCCACACCGACCGCACCCCCGAGGAGTCGCTGGAGTTTTTAGTCGACCACATCACGAAGCTGACGGATGGAACAGCCTCACGGAAACAGGTTTTGAAGGTGCTGAAATAATATAGTGAGTTTTTGCATTTTAGGGAACAATTTTCTTAAAAATACTACTTTTGCAGCAAATTCAATTCAAATGAAGAAGGTATTAATCACCGTGGCAGCCGTTCTGTTTTTCATCCTCACGGCTTGCACGGAAAACGAACCTAAAAAAGAGACAACCGTTATGAGTAATGAAGAATGCTTGATTTGTGGTGCTCCATTGGAATACCTTGAACAGGACACATTGATGGAATGTGTGGTATGCCACAGGAAAGAGCCCAGCAAGACCCGTTGCGTCAAGGGACATTACGTTTGCTCCAACTGCCATACCGCCGGCATGGATTCCATCATCGCCTTGTGTTTGGAAGAGACCTCCAAAGCCCCCATCGCTATTTTGGAGAAGATGATGTCGCAACCGTTCTGTCACATGCATGGTCCTGAGCACCACGTGCTGGTAGGAGCCGCTTTGCTGACAGCCTACAACAACGCCGTGCCAGCCGACACGATGAAGATAGACCTGCCTTCGGGCCTCTTGGAAGTGATGAGTCGCGGACGACAAGTGCCTGGCGGTGCATGCGGTTATATGGGCGCCTGTGGCGCTGCCATCAGCACGGGTATCTTCATGTCTGTGGTCACTCGCAACACGCCACTCTCCACTGAGACTTGGCAACTTTGTAACCTTATGACTGCCAAAGCTCTTGAACAAGTGGCCTTGAATGGTGGCCCGCGTTGCTGCAAGCGTGATTCTTATCTGTCGATACTCACGGCAGTGGATTTCGTGAAGGAACACCTCGGCGTGGAGATGGAGAAGCCCGAAGTGAGATGCTCTCGCAGTCGCATCAACAACCAGTGCATCGGCAAGAAATGTCCTTTCTCGCCCATACAGGATACAAACGATTAATCGATGAATCCTCCAATGCCTCAAAAATGCAAAACGCAATAATAAGACCTTGTACCATCGAGCATTTGGACCAATACGGGGCCATCTATGCGGCGGCGTTCTCGGGCGAGCCATGGAACGACGACTGGTCAGTGAAGGATGCCACAACCCATGTCGGCGAACTGCTTGAAAGCAAACAACATTACGGTTTGGAGTGCATTGTGGAGGGAGAAGTCGCGAGCTTCATTTTGGGCACTTCCATGCTGTTCCATTATGGCCGGACTTTCGAAATCAACGACCTGGCCGTCGCGCCTCAACACCAACGCAAAGGAATTGCAAGCCGTTTGCTCCGGCAATGCCTCGATGACCTCAAAGCACAGGGCATTGTAGGCTTCCATCTGATTACTGCCCGCGAAGGAATTCTGCCTTCGTTTTACGATAGTTTCGGTTTCAAGAAAGAGAAAAGAGTCATGCTGATGGGACTTTAGTTTTACCAGCAAATCCGATTCTAAACTATAATTGTTCCTCCAACAACTCCGCCGCATCGGCCACACAGCCAGTGCATTCACGGAGGACTACTCCTGTCCCAACACCTTTCAAAAGCTTACATTGGGTAGCGCCGTTGCGTTGCTGGAACTGGGTCATGACCTGCCTCATCCCCTTTCTCGCCGCTGCCCTGTCCTTGGTCGCCAAGCCCAAGACGATGCCAGCCCCGACCAACGCGCCGCAGGTACCTTCCATGGTGCCCATGCCTGCGCCGAAAGCATTGCCCAAGTTACGGGCTGTCGCTTCGTCAATGCCAATCAAGTCGGCGTATGTGCTAATTACGGCTTGAGCGCAGTTGTGCGTGCCGCAATTCAGTTTCTCTGTTGCTATGTGTTTTCTTGTTTCCATGATGCTCGGTTTTGAAATCGATAGATTAAACGTAGTTAAATTTTCGGCAAAGATAGTATTTATCTACACAAAGAACAAACACACTCCAACGACACTGATAATGGCTCCCAGCACTTCGCGCAGCGTCACCTTTTGATGGAACAAAAGGGCTGCGGGAGCGATGATGAGAATAGGTGTTAGCGCAAAGAGCGTCTGGGCAATGCCCGCAGAGGTATATTGCGTGGCCAACAGCGATGCGCTGACGCCGATGAAAGGCCCGAATATGGTGGATGCCAACACACACCACATGGCTTTGCGGTCGCTTAAGGCATGACGCAACTTGCCAAGCCCGTCTTTGTTGAACAGCACCAACGCCAGGAAAAAGCCCACTAACCCAATGTAGGCACGGATGGTGGTGGCCGCAAACGACATGCTGATGCTGACTGGAAGCGGCAGCACGGCATTGGCAAAGACCGAATCGCCTGAGATGCCAGAAACGGTGAGTGCAGCCTCATAATGCGTCAACCCTACCTTGCTGAGTACCAGGCCGAAGCCCTGGCAAATGCCCGCCATCGCCGCAAAGAAAATGCCTTTTGCCGGCAGCTTGAAACGTATGCCGTGATGTTTGGAATGGTCATTTTTTGACAAGATGGACAGCGCAATACCACTCAAAGTGATGACCATACCAAGGATGGCTATGGGGCGCATCTGTTCGCCGAGGATGAACCGACCGGTGAGTGCTGCCGTGGGAGCTGAAAGGGTCATAAAAAGTTGGCCAAAGCGCGAGCCTATGTGGATATATCCCTGCATCAGGCAATAATCTCCGATGACATAGCCAACTATGCCCGAAAGCAACAACCATGTCCATGTGCTCCCGTCTGCATAACGCGGATACGGCACACCCATCACCAACCATAACGTGAGGGTCAGAAACAGCAACGACATTGTCATACGGATGGTGTTGAACGGCAACGAACCCATACGCTTTGAGCCCACCTCCGCAAACAACGCGGTGGCAGTCCAAGAAAGGGCCACGCCCAACGAAATCAATTCACCGATAAACATATACAGAAAACTCGCGGCAAAAATAGAAAAAGTTTCTTGCCTTTTGGATGGTTATTTCCATTTTTGGCATCTAAATCTAATCCAACTGGTAATCGTTGTTAGGTACTTTTTTGTATTTTTGTTGCCTAATTCTATCATAAATACCATCAAACAACAAATACTATGCTTAACGACTTCATCTACGACATCCCTGTAAGAATCTACTTCGGGCGCGACCAACTGAAACATCTTGGCGCAGAACTCAAAAAATACGGCACACGTGTGCTGATGACCTACGGCGGTGGCTCCATCAAGAAGATGGGACTCTATGACCGTGTGGTAAAAGAAATAAAAGAAGCTGGTCTCGAATTGTTCGAACTCTCGGGTATCGAGCCTAATCCGCGTATCGACTCCGTGCGCAAGGGTGTGCAACTCTGTAAGGAGCACAACATCGATGTGCTGCTGGCCGTTGGCGGTGGCTCCACCATCGACGCCACCAAGATCATGGCCGCCGGCGCCTGCGTCGACCATGACCCCTGGGACTTCCTCGACCTCAACAAACGTGCCCCCATCGAGCGTGCCCTGCCCATCGTCAGCATCCTGACGCTCGCAGCCACAGGCTCGGAGATGGACACGGCTGCCGTCATAAGCAATCCCGAGACCAATGACAAAATCGGTCGTCTGGACCCCAACATGTTGCCCAAGGCTTCTTTCCTCGACCCAAGCAACACTTTCAGCGTCAGTCCTTATCAGACCGCCTGTGGCTCAGCTGACATCCTGTCGCACCTCTTCGAGGTCTATTTCAACATGGACCAGGACCTCTACATGCTGGATTGCTTCATGGAGGGGCTAATGAAGACCATTATCCGCTTCGCCCCTATCGCCATGCGCGAGCCTGACAACTACGAAGCACGTGCCAACCTGATGTGGGCTTCCTCTTGGGCCATCAATGGCTTCGTGAACGGCGGTAAACGCAAAGCCTGGAGTTGCCACCCAATGGAACATGAACTGTCGGCCTTCTACGACATCACACACGGCCTCGGCCTCGCCATCCTCACTCCACGCTGGATGGAGTATTGCCTCGACGAAACCACCGTCTCGAAATATGTCCAGTTTGGCACCAACGTCTTCGGCATCGACCCAACCCTGCCTCCGATGGACATTGCTCATCAAACCATCGACAAGTTGAGTGACTTCCTCTTCAACACCTTGCAACTCAAACGTACCTTCCCCGAGGTGGGCATCGATAGAACCCATTTCGCGATGATGGCCAAGAAAGCCGTCGGTGGAGGCACATTGCCTGGCTTCAAGCCCCTGCAGCAGGCCGATGTGGAGAAGATCTTTGAGATGTGTATGAAATGAAATAAACTTTAAATCCTTTTCAAAATGAAAAAACTATTCTTTCTCGCGGCAGTGGCACTGATGATGGCTACAGGCTGCAATAACCAGAACAACAAGACCGCACAAGTTGCGGAGACAGAACCCGTGGTCGAGCAGACCAGTGGCATCTACGACATCACGGTCAAAGACATGGACGGAAGCGATGTGTCGTTGGCCAACTACAAAGGCAAGGTGCTACTCATCGTCAACGTGGCTAGCAAATGCGGCCTGACCCCGCAGTACGAAGGCCTTGAAGCCCTTTATCAGAAGTACAAGGACCAAGGTTTGGAGATTTTGGCCTTCCCCTGCAACCAATTCTTGGAGCAAGAGCCTGGCACCAACGAGGAGATCCAGAGTTTCTGCTCGCTGAACTACAATGTCACTTTCCCATTGTTCGACAAGATTGACGTCAATGGTGAGGCGGAGAGCCCACTTTACACCTACCTCAAGAAACAAGCGCCTTTCAAGGGTTATCCAGAAGGCACCGAGGAGTTTGCCGCACAACTCGACCAGATTCACCAAAAGACCGGCACGGGCTTCGACAAAGGTGATGCCATCCGCTGGAACTTCGGCAAGTTCTTAGTCTCCAAAGACGGCAAGACCATCCTTCGCTTTGAGCCCATGGTGTCGCCCGACATGATGGAGGAGGCCATACAAAAGATGTTGGAAGACAAATAAGGAGTAAACCTTTTTAGCGTAAGTGAAACGCATCTTTTACATCGTTTTAGGCTTGCTTTGCGTAGGCCTTGGAGCCTTAGGTGTGGTGGTGCCGGGATTGCCCACCACGCCTTTTCTGCTAGTGGCCTCGTGGCTATTCTATCGCTCCTCGCCACGTTTGCAAGAATGGCTTTTGCAGTCGTGGTTAGGGACTTACATCCGCAGCTATCGCCGTCGCGGCGGGATGACCGTTGCGCAAAAAGCCGGTGCCTGTGGAATCATGGTGGCGATGGTGCTTCTTTCCACATTCATATTCATTTCCAAAGGTTCTGTTGCTCGCATCATTGTGCCCATCGCTGGTGCCGTCGGTGTGCTGACGGTCATTTTTGCAGTGCCTAATGCGAAGGAAGAGGAATAGATTGTCGCTTTTTTGTATTTTTGCAGCAAATCTGATTATAATGAAAGCACTCCTCATCAACGGCAGCCCGCACGCTAACGGCTGCACCTTCACCGCCTTAAGCATCGTGGCGGAAGAACTACAGAAAAACGGCATAGAGACCGAAATCATCCATATCGGGAACAAGGACATCCGAGGCTGCGTCGCCTGCGGCAAATGCGCCGAATTGGGCCATTGCGTGTTCAACGACATGGTGAACGAAGTGGCACCCAAGTTTGAGCATGCCGACGGCCTCGTGGTCGGCTCGCCGGTGTATTACGCCGGCCCCAACGGAACGCTCACCAATCTGCTCGACCGCTTGTTTTTCAGCACCCCATTCGACAAACGAATGAAGGTGGGCGCAGCCGTCGTTTCAGCACGACGTGGCGGCACCACAGCCGCGTTCGACCGCCTCAACAAGTATTTCACCATCAGCGAGATGCCCATCGTGAGCAGCCGCTATTGGAACATGGTGCATGGACACTCCGCTGAAGACGTGATGCAAGACGAAGAAGGGGTGCAAATCATGCGCATCTTGGGCAGTAACATGGCTTTCCTCATGCGCGCCATCGCCGCCGAGCGCGAGCGCAACGGACTGCCTGAAAAGGAAGAGACGAAATACACCAATTTCATCCGATAAGTCTTAGCAATGAAAAAAGTAATCGTTATTTCAACCAGTCTCCGCCCCGGCTCGAACAGCAACGCTTTAGCGGAGCAGTTTGCCAAGGGCGCGGAAACCGCCGGGCATCAAGTGGAATTTGTCTCGCTGCGAGGCAAGGAAATCAAGTTTTGCATTGGCTGCTTGTCGTGTCAGAAGACGGGTGCCTGCGTCATCAAGGACGATGTGCCCGCCATTATGGAGAGCGTCTTGAACGCCGACGTGGTCTGCTGGGCTACGCCCATCTACTACTACGAGATGAGCGGACAGATGAAGACCCTCATCGACCGCATGAACGCCATGTATCCCAAGGATTACAAGTTCCGCGACGTCTATCTGCTGACCACCGCGGCCGAGAACGAGGAATTTGTCCCGAAGCGCGCTGAAAGCGGTCTGCAGGGCTGGATCGACTGCTACGGCAAGTCAAGTCTTAAAGGCCATATCTTCTGCGGCGGTGTGGGCGCTCCGAAAGAGATTGAAGGCAATGCCAAGTTGCAGGAGGCGTACGGGCTGGGAAAAAACGTTTAATTCTCCGACAATGAATATAATCCGTAACTCGGTCGAAGGCTCGGATTGCGGTTTTTTTGTACTTTTGTCTCCGATTTCTTCCGAATGAACAATGCCGGACAAATCGGGTTGGCCTTGGGCTATTTGACCGTCAGTATCGTCGTAGGCTTTTTGCTGTTCGGTTTTGGACGGTATATCGTTGTGCTTTGAAAAAAATACAAAATGAGTAAGTTGCCCCTTTATATATTCCTTTGTCTTTGCTATAGCGGCTTTGTGGATGCAAATACAACTTGTGCAAAGTTGTGCCACCTCGGAATGCCAACTGCTCCGATAGAAATTCATCGCTGAAGATGGCCGCCAAAGCCCTGCAAATCAGCAGGTCTTGCTCAACCATCGCGTCATCTGTTGTAGGGTTAGTATTCGTTTACCTCCCAGCCCCATGGGATACCGTTGCTACCCGAGGACCAACAGGTTGCACCCTTGGCCTTGGTGAACGTGCCGTAAGGTTTCACTCCGTTGAGCCAGTCTGTGGTGCAGTCAGAGCCATTGATGGTGGTGGCTAAGCAGGTCACTTGTTCGATGGTACCGCATCCGGAAAACATAGAAGCATAGCACCTGTCGACTAATTCCGTGGCGGGCAGATGGGGAGTAGCCGGTATCATGTCGCACCCCTCGAACATGTTGGAATAGCATCCAGGGGCCAATGTTAAGGCGGGCAACTCGACGGGGGTGTCCGACATTTGGGAGCACCCGGCAAACATACCGGAATAGCAGTCTTGGCTCAGCGTCGTGGCGGGCAGCAGCAGACCGCTTGCCTCGAAGCCACATGTGTTTCCAGCGAAAAGACCCGCGAAAGAAGCACCTTCCATTGTGGTGATCGTCGCAAAGTTTTCCTCGTCCACTAAACTCATGATGTTGCCATACAATGACATATTGATACCGCTGACAATCTTGGTACCGCTATAGTCTGTGCCGTTG
>JAGCPG010000101.1 GCA_017645245.1 Bacteroidales bacterium | reverse complement strand
TCTTTTGCAGTATAGGTTGCAAGGCTTTGTTGTCGCGCGAGGCCTTGTCACCGAAGAGCTTCTTGAAAAATCCCATTTTATTCAGTTTGCAGTTTGAAGTTGTTAGTTTGCAGTTAAATGTTTGCGATTTGCGCAAAATTCGTGCAAAGGTAGGGATTTTCCATTAAATAAGGAAAAATAAGACAAAAAGTCAGTACTCTAGATTATTTCTTCAACAGTTTCGTGACGTTCTCACGGAGTGAACGGTCGGGATTGGGAGCGGGAGCCTGACCGATTTTGGTGCCAGGGAGGATGAGGAAATATTCGGGGAAGGTGCGGACTTCGTAACGTTCCAACAGGAGGATGTCGTTGCCTAAGTTCAGCAAAGGCCAGTTGTAACGGTGCTCTTCGAAACGCTTTCTATGAGAAGCTATCTGATCCTTTGTGCTGACGGTGATCAATTGTACGCTGTCCTGCCACTGTTGATGCAGGTCGGACAGTACCTCAAACTGATGCTCTACCGTTCGCGAAGAACCGTCAACGAACTGCAATAATACCATTGTGTTTTTATAATCCGACAATTTCACCGTTGAACCGTCCGAGGATTGGAGTTCAAAGTCGGGGGCATCGGCGCCTTGGGCAAAACGATCGAAACGATTCAAAGTATTGTCAACCATATTTTTAATCTCCGATGACTTACTTTTTTGCTTGATGGACTGAAGCTGTTTTTTCACCCAACTGCGACTCTGGTAATCTTCATAGTAAAGGCCTCGCATTTGATAAATGTTGACCAAATCGGACAACTCGGGATTACGCCGGGCAAACTCATCGCTCAACTCGTAGTTTTTAAAAAGGTCCTTGAAGAGATCCATATAGGACATGCATCGGTACAGCACGGGCTTGCCGTCATAATACTCTTGGATCACTTTCTTGCCGCCATCAGCGTTCACGGCCATCTGCACCGCGGCGATCTTATAAGCGTTTTGCTGAAGGACATACTCGTTCTTGATATCCATCTCCGCGTCGATGGTGGCACGGATAGAGTCGAGATAGCGATACTGCCTCCGACGGTATAAGTCATCGAAATAGTTCAGCACATAATCGTCGATGATCATTTCTGACAGGACAATCTGCCGATACACGCCGTGGTCGGAGGTCGTCTTCATACGTAAGGTAGGCGACTCACGTTCAAAATAAGAAGCCTGAGGATCCACTTCGGGAACGACGATATCCACCTCGTAGGAAGCCCCCGGGGTGACAACCAGATCGACGCCCTCAAGACCCACATAGATGCTGGCCGGCATGATTTTGTCCACCTTGCCCTCCAGAATAAAGAAGCCTTTGTCGTCGGAATAGCCCTCAGCGACAAGGGTTTCATGCATGTTGAGCAGGTCGTCGTAAACCATCAGGCGCATCAAAGCCGAGGCTTTGTTGACTCGGCCCGTGATGGTGACGTCGTTGCCAGCCATTACTAGTAATGGAGACAAAAAACAAAGCAGCAATATGTTAATCAAGCGATTCATTACCCCACAAGCATCTTCTATCTTCTTACTTCTGTCTTCTGACTTCTTCCAAATCCACCTCTTTGGGCACAAACTTCGAGGTGTCGCCGCCGTTCTTGTAGATGTCGCGCACCACGCTGGAGCTGACGCCGACCAACTCGCTCTCAGTCAGCAAAAACACAGTTTCCAGCTCGGGATGCAGCCGTTTGTTGGCATGGCAGATCATGTTCTCGTACTCGAAGTCGCTGCCACTGCGAAGACCAC
This sequence comes from Bacteroidales bacterium, assembly GCA_017645245.1. GTDB lineage: Bacteria > Bacteroidota > Bacteroidia > Bacteroidales > F082 > Limimorpha. The sequence continues at coordinate 11,786 of JAGCPG010000101.1, read as the reverse complement.
GGATGATAAAGCGGGCACCCACTTTCTTGCAGAAGTCAGCGGTCAGGCCGTCGTAGCTCTCCACCATCACGTTGGGATAGTCGGCGAAGACGTCCTTGGCCCATTTGATGCGGCTTTCCAAGGGGAAAGTGCTGCGTTTTTCCATGTTGACGCCAACGGCGACGTAGATGATGTCGAACATCGGCAAGGCTCTCAAGACGATGGAACGGTGTCCGAGGGTGATGGGGTCGAACGAACCCGGGAAAACGGCGATTCTTTTCATTTTTTAGGATTATTTATGCATTAACGATTGATTTCAATGATTCTGAGAGGGTCTCGGCGAGCGAACGGTAGGTATTTTTCAAAAACCATTCCAAATCATACCCTCCAAGGAAGGTGACCTCGGTGATATCCTCGTCGGTCTGAGGGTTGACACGGCCTGGATCATCGGTGGTCATCTGATACCAACAGGTCTGCTTCAGGCGCCATTCGTCCTCATAAAGGTAGCAATGCCATGACGACGGCAGCTGACGGATGATGTTCAGACCCGTCAAGCCAGTCTCCTCCTCCACTTCGCGCACTGCGGCCGTGGCGGCGTCCTCGCCCTCTTCGATGTGGCCTTTAGGCAGGTCGGGGATGCCATGGCGCTGGATGGCGGCAAACTGGTTATCCGAGACCACCACGCCACCCGCGGCGGGAGCTAAACGGAAGGTACGGAGCAAAGCCGACGACAGCACTTCGGGGCTCACCTTGTCGATGACGACATCCTCCTGAAGGTTCACCACCAACCACTGACGAAGAAAATTATGAATTTTTTCAGCTTCATAAGATTCTAATTGTTGGGCAGTTACGTCCAATTTCAGGTCATTTTCCCCGATATTTGGAAAAATCAATGCGCGCTGTTCATAGAAAATCTTGTACATTTGTATCCGATTATTGGATTTTCATCCCGCAAAATTAAACATTTTATGAAATATGACGACTCCTCGCTGATATTAGCGAACCATCTTTTGCAAATCAAAGCTGTTAAACTCAGTCCGAACAAACCGTTTACCTGGGCTTCGGGGTTGCACAGCCCGATCTATTGCGACAACCGCGTCACCTTGTCGTATCCTGCGGTGCGCACCTTCATCCGTCAGCAGTTTGTGGAGCAATTGATGCAGCATTTCGGCAAGCCCGACGTCATCGCTGGCGTGGCCACAGGTGGCATCGCCCAAGGCGCTTTGGTGGCACAGGAGCTGGGGTTGCCTTTTTGCTATGTGCGTTCCGAGAAGAAGTCGCACGGCATGCAGAACCAGATTGAAGGCGTCGTCGAATCGGGGCAGTCGGTCATCGTGATTGAGGATCTCGTCTCCACTGGCAAATCGAGCCTGTTGGCTGTCGACGCACTCTGCGAGGCTGGCGTCAACGTCAAAGGGATGCTCGCCATCTTTACCTACCAGCTTCAATCGGCGGCCGACAATTTCAAGGCTAAGGACTGCGAGCTGTTCACCCTGACCAACTACGAAACGCTCATCCACAAGGCCATCGAGGAGAACTACATCACCCCCGACGACCAGCAGTCGCTTCTGGAATGGCGCAAGGATCCGCAGGCTTGGTCAGACAAGTGGAGTTGAGAGGTTAGAGGTGAGAGGTTAGAGGTTAGAGAAATTTGATCTCCTTGATGTCGTAAACCTGGCATCTTCCTACTGAATCCAGTGTTTTCAATCTTCCGAATTCATCGATTCCGTCAACATATAGCTTGACGATACCATCTTTTGTCTCAAAATCACCCCATTCATGATAACGGTACAAGCGATGGAGGTAATCCTCTTTGATCTTTGCTATGCCTTCAAGCGAGCGAAGCTGCTGAATCCGTCGATCCACTGCGTTGACCAACTGTTTCAGCAAGGGTTCCAAAGCCACATCTTTTCCCAATATCATTTTCATCGAGATCGGATGCGTAGGCCAATCTAGAAAACGCATCTGATTGACATTCAAGCCAATGCCAACAACCGAGACATCCATCAGATCGGCTTTGATGGTACTATTAATAAGGATACCGGCAAGTTTATGGCCATCAAAATAGATGTCGTTGGGCCATTTCACCGTCAACATCCCCATAGGGACGGAATGATGCGTCAACCCAAAGAATGTATCCAGCACATCCAGCAATCCTAACGGCACCGCTTGCGACAACAAGAATTGATCGGCGGCTTTCAGAAAAGCCATATCGACGGCCATGCTAAAGGTCAGGTTGGCGCCAGGTTCGCTTTCCCAGGTGTTCGTTCCCATGCCTTTGCCCGCAGTCTGCTCATCGGCGGTTACCACAAGGCCACAAATAGCTCCTTCCTCCTGTTTGCGCAGGAGGAAGGAGTTGGTAGAATCTACAATATCGAGATGAAGGAAGGTGAACGGCATCACTTAACCACCGTTCTCCAAACCTTGTCACCGACTTTGACGGCATACACGCCAGCGCCGAAGCCGCTGAGGTCGACCTTGAGCCAACCTGAGGCCACGCCTTGATAGACGCACTGTCCAGCCAGATTAAAGACGGCTACCGGCTGTTCGCCTTCACACACGATGGTAACCATGCCTGAAGTCGGGTTGGGGAAGACGCAGGTCGATGACTCCGACAGCTCTTCAGCACCGGCATATTGCCCGTATGAGAACTCGTTGCTCTCACTGTAGGCGAATATTCCACCGCTGAACAAGGTCTTGTTGCCTGCCTTCACGCCATAGAGGCCTGTATTCGAGAGTCCGTCGCCGCCCGTATCATAAATAGTGAAGTCGTAGCATCCGTCAACGGGGATTACGAAGGTCACGTTATAGGTATGGGCAGCCTCGTCGTAAGGACCGCCTTCCTGGACAACCTCACCCGTGTCGAGGTTGGTCAGCTTCCAAGTGGTCTCCTGCGGATTGTTGTCGGTACGTAGCTGCAGTTTCACCGTCACGCCTACGTTTTCAGGCGAGCCCAAGAAGGTAATGTTAGTATTGTTGTTCGACAGGCCTTCGTCGGTATTGCCGTTCACCCTGACGATCTGGACTTCCAAGGTGTTGCCTTCCCGAACCTGAACGTTGATCTCACCCAAATCCACAACGGTGGTACCATAGCATGGCAGGTTGCCGTTCCATTCCACGTTCTTCACCACCTCGCCATTGACAACGACTTCCAATTCAGCACTGGTCACAGGAAGGCTGCCGTTGTTCGACAGTTCCACCATTGGGTTGAGCAAACCGCTGCAATTCATGCTTTTCACGTTAGTGATATTGCTAACCGCTGCCTCATTGCTATAGAAAGGAACCATGTTCTGGCTCGACTTGCAGGCTTGGATCACTTCCTTTGATTCGGGATTCTGGATCCAGGCGATAGCATCGATCTGGTCGTTGTTATAGACATTAGCCATCTCCCAGGTGAAGGTATAAGCGAAATAGTCGCCAGCAGACACGTTGCCAAGTGAAGTGCCTGTAGCCGTGGGAAGGAGTTTCTTCATCACACTGTAAAAGTCGCGTTCCCCATTGGTACCTGGAGCCGAATTGTAATGGATCTCCCTTTCGATGACACCCACATACAGCTTGAGCGATCCCGAAATGTCGGTCGAAGCGCGGCCCATCACGTGTACCGTGACGGTATTGGCAGCCTCGTCGACCTCATAACCCAGACGCATCTCATAGGGCGACTCGATAGCCAGCCAGTTGTTGACCATGTTTTGGCTCAAGCCGCTGGGAACGCTGCCGAAACGGATACCATCAACCACAGTATGAGGCACTGAGTTCACGTTATAAACGCTTCTTCTGGCATTGTTGTCGGTAGTATTGTGAAGATACATCGGGTCGTTGCTGCCCGGCCAGCTCATGTGATACTTGATGGCCGCAACACGGTCGGCGTTGCTGTTGATCAGCGCATCCAGGGCAGGATTTTGCGATGCGCAAGGACCGCAGCTGGTGTTGGTGAAGCACTCGAACAAGAGGATTCGGTCGTTTTGGGCGTTAAGCCTAACCGAAACAAGCATCAGCAAGGATGCAAGAATAAGTAGTGATTTTTTCATATATTTTTGATTATTTGTAATTTTTGGTGCAAAATTAAAGAATTTTTTCTATCTTTGCAAGTTGATTTATGACATAATTAAAAATCACGTGATATGAAAAAGACATTTTTAACCTTATTGTTTCTGGGCCTCATGACGGCCATGTCGGCCCAATCCTTCCAGTTTGAATGGGAAAACACCGTTTACGAAGACGGTCAAACCATCATCTGCCCCTATGACGAGCTCACTTGTGAATACGTCCAACACATGAGGATCAGGAATTTGACTGACGCAGACTTGAACATTGTCATAGAGCAATATGTCATTGAACCTGCTCCTGGAGCGATGGTTCAGCTTTGCTGGGGAATGTGCATGGTTGGTGACACCATCATCTCCCGCCCCGTAACAGTCCCTGCCCAAACCCTTTCGACTGAAGATTTATCCTTCCATGTGACGTTCTTTGAGGGTGAAACCGGCATTGTCTCTGTCCGTTACATTGCCTTCAACGCGGACCGTGTCGAAGAGGCCATTTCCATCAACCTTCTCGCAGGTCATGGTGCCAATGTAGCTGAAAACAGCTTTAGTTTAGGTCACGCCTACCCCAACCCCGCCAGTAGCCAAGTTCATTTCGACTTCAGCCGCAATGAAAATTCCAATGTCAACGTAATAGTTTACAACCTCCTTGGTCAGGAAGTGAAGTCACAGATCGCCAGCGGTACCCAAGGTAGGATCAGCATTTCTGTGGATGACCTCCAGCCAGGCATCTACTTCTGCAGCTTCCAGGTGAATAATGCAGTGGTGAAGACCGAGAAGTTCATCGTGAAGAGATAAGATGATCACTGAAGAACAAGCCAAGCAAAACATCCGCGAGCTGATCGAATACATCGGCGACGACCCCAACCGCGAAGGACTGAAAGCCACTCCTGACAGAATCCTTCGGATGTTCAAGGAGATGTTTCGGGGATACGACCCGGACCAAAAACCGGTGATCACCACCTTCCCCAACGGACAGGACGGCATCATCTACGACAACATGGTCATCGACAACGGGCCTTTCTACTCCGTTTGCGAGCACCATTGCCGCACTTTCTTCGGTGAGTATTGGTTCGCCTACATCCCCAACAAAAAAGGGCGGATCCTGGGTCTTTCGAAGATCGGACGCGTCATCGACTATTGTTCCTCCAAGCTTCAGGTTCAGGAGCGTTTGGTGCAGGAAGTCGTGGAAGTACTTACCGAAGCCCTCGGCGAGGAGAACCCGCCCCGTGGCATGGCCCTCATGATGAAGGGTCGCCACATGTGCAAGGAAAGCCGCGGCGCCCGCAAGGAAGGCTACATGATCTCGACCTACCTCACCGGCGTGTTCAAGTCGGATCTCCGTGTAAGAAATGAGTTTATGTCCTACATCAAAGAGTGGAGACCATAAAAATTGTTAAAAAACACCAAGTATTAGAAAATTTTTGTACTTTTGCACTACAATTCCAAGTCTGAAGAACGATGGCCGAAATGAGCATCATATTGTCCGAGATCGAGGTCAAGGTGAGGAAACTCATTAATGCCCATCAACAGCTCATCGAAGAAAACAGACGGTTGGCAAGCGAGAACAAGGCGCTTCGGGAGGAGAACGAGACGTTAGCTCAAGCGAGCCAGGAGTTGCACGATAAAATAAATAAAACAACAATTGTAAACGCACTCGGTAACAACGAGGAAGAGATTAAAGAAGGAAGAAAGCTCATCAAGGAGTTGATCAAGGAGATTGACCAGTGCGTCTCAATTTTGAACACTAAAGAGTAAGTCAGATAAAGCGTCAGCGCCATGGAAGAAATCACGATCAATATTGTCATTGCCGACAAGTCATACAAACTGACCGTGGCCCGAACTGACGAAGAGATGGTGAGGAAAGCGGCCGCCATGATCAACGACAGGATCAAGTCATATTCGGCGCATTACGCTTTCAAGGACATGCAGGATCTGCTGTCGATGACAGCCCTCCAGTTTGCCACATCCACCGTAAAATACGAGAATGAACTTGCCTATAGGGATCAAGATTTGGGACAAAAGCTCAACGACTTGAACACCTTGCTGAGTGAGCAATTATAATAGTTCTTTGAAAGTTTAGATACTGTCTGTCCGAACGCATCAGGTAAACTCAACATTAAAATCAATACATTCGGTTTACTCGTGTACTGTAAAAACAGGCCTCATCCTCTTCGGAGGAGCACTTTGGTGCCGGTGGACGTTTGCGCAACGCGGTGACCACAAGCGTGTCTTTTAGGGTTTATTCTTTTCCCTTAGGACAGACAGTTTCTTTTTTTCTCTCACCCCCTGCATCCGAGTAAAACAGAAGTAAAATGTTATTACTCACCATCAACCTAACCGTTATCCTCCCTATCGCAGGCCTTATTGTTGGCTTGGCCATAGGTTATTTTATCACGGCCACACTGCTTAAGAAGGCTGTGACCAAGGAAGCCGACGCCTACCTTGAAGAAGCTAAGGAAAAGGCCGAAGTCATCAAGAAAGAACGCATCCTCCAGGCCAAGGAGAAATTCCTCCAGATGAAGGACGAGCACGAGAAGGCCTGCAACGAACGCAAACGCGAGCTGCAAAAGACCGAGAACAAGGTCAACCAAATGCAGCAACAGGCTAGCCAGAAGCTGGAAGAGGTCCAACGCAAGAGCAAGGAGATCCAGTCCATGCAAGACAAGCTGACCGCCCAGCAGGAATCCGTCGCCAAGCGCAAGGCCGAGCTCGACCAAATTTATGAAGAAGAGTCAAAGAAACTGGAGACCATCTCCGGCCTCTCCGTCAAAGACGCCAAGGATCAGCTCATCGAGCTCATCAAGGACGACGCCAAGGCAGAGGCCATGGTGTATGTGAAGGAGATCACCGAAGACGCCAAGATGACCGCCCAGCAAGAAGCCAAGAAAGTGGTGTTGGAGACCATCCAGCGTACCGCCGCCGAGACCGCCATCGAGAACACCGTGAGCGTGTTCAACATTGAGAACGACGAGATCAAGGGCCGCATCATCGGTCGTGAAGGCCGTAACATCAGGGCACTTGAGGCCCTTACCGGCGTGGAGATCATCATCGACGACAGCCCAGATGCCATCCTGCTCTCCGGATTCGACCCGATCCGCCGCGAGATCGCCCGTCTGTCGCTCCAGAAGCTCGTCACCGACGGCCGCATCCACCCCGCACGCATTGAAGAGGTGGTCCACAAGGTGGAGAAACAGGTGGAACAGGAGATCATCGAAACTGGTAAGCGCACCGTCATCGACCTTGGCATCCACAACATGGCCGCCGACTTGATCAAGATGATCGGTCGCATGAAATACCGCTCGTCCTACGGACAGAACCTGTTGCAGCACTCTATCGAGGTGGCCAAACTCAGCGCCACCATGGCTGCTGAACTCGGCTTGAACCCCAAGACCGCCAAGCGCGCCGGTCTGCTCCACGACCTCGGCAAGGTAGCCGAAAACGAGGAAGAGCTGCCACACGCCATCCTGGGCATGAAGGTCGCCGAGAAGTTCAAGGAAAAACCCGACGTTTGTAACGCCATCGGAGCCCACCATGACGAGATCGAGATGGAAACCCTGATCGCTCCTATCGTCCAGGTGTGCGACGCCATCTCCGGCGCCCGTCCAGGTGCACGTCGTGAAGTCGTCGAGGCCTACATCCAGCGTCTGAACAAGCTGGAGGAGATGGCCATGAGCTATCCAGGCGTGGTGAAGACCTACGCCATCCAAGCCGGCCGTGAGCTGCGCGTCATCGTCGGCGCCGACAAGGTCACCGACCAGGATGCCGACCGCATCGCCTACGACCTGTCGAAGCAGATCCAGAACGAGATGACCTACCCAGGCCAGATCAAGATCACCGTGATCCGCGAGACACGCGCCGTCAGTTTTGCCAAGTAACCCTTTACAAACGAGAGAGTTTTTATGATGGGTTGGGTCGCTCTTTTAGGGGCGACCCAATTTTTTTCTTGTAACGATGTAACATTTTTATGTTTATTTTTACATCGGTATTGGAACGAAACAAATCTCATCATGAAAGAATCTTTCTTATATTATCTTTGGGAAAACCGTCTTATTAAAGGAGTGTTGACAACCAATGGCAATCAAGCCGTACAAGTGATCGACCCGGGTTACAGGAACATGGATTCAGGTCCTGACTATCTGGAGGCAAAGATCAAGATTGGGGAGCAGCTTTGGGCTGGGCATGTGGAGATCCACGTGAAGACGTCGGACTGGAATCGGCATGGGCACCAGCATGACTGCGCTTACAACAACGTGGTGCTTCATGTGGTGTATGAACACGACACGGCGGTCAACTTGATTCCCGTCTTGGCATTGAAAGGCCATTTCGACGAGAGGCTCTATGCACATTACGAACGGCTTATCGCCTCAAGGCATTGGATTGCCTGTGAACGGAGTCTGGAACAAGTGTCGCCGTTTGTGAAGCTGACCTGCCTCGACCGCATGGCCGTGGAACGATTGGAGGAAAAATCGCATACTGTCGCCAAGTTATTGGAAAACAGCAAGTTCGATTGGGAAGACACGCTTTATCGGCTATTGCTGAGATACTTCGGCCTGAAAGTGAACAACGAAGCCTTTGAGAATCTGGCCAACCTCCTGCCTTTCAAAACCTTGCTGAAACATGCCGACAATCTCGTGCAGCTGGAAGCCATGCTCTTGGGGTGTGCCGGGTTTCTTAACCTTGAAAGTGACGATGCTTATCCCCAACTGTTGAAGCGGGAGTTCGCCGTGATGCGCTCCAAGTTCAACCTCCTGACCATGCCCCTGGAACGATGGAAGTTCATGCGGATGCGACCGATGAACTTTCCTACGGTACGGCTCGCGCAACTGGCGCAAATGATCCATCAACATGGATGCCTGTTTTCGAAAATCAAGGAGGCGGGGGATGTAGCTGAGGCCAAGCGATTGTTCGACGTGAAGGCATCAGCATATTGGGACACGCATTACCGTCTATCGGTCGAAGGTCCGGCCAAGCCAAAACACCTGGGCACAGGCACTGCTGACGTGCTGATGATCAACGCGGTGGTTCCTTTGCTGTTCTGCTATGGCAAATTCCACAAGGAGGAGTCGTATTGCGAGAAAGCCTTGCATTTTTTGGAAGACACCGAGAGCGAAGACAACAGCATCATCCGAAGCTTCGCATCCATAGGCCTGACTGCAGACAATGCCATGCAGACACAAGCTTTGCTGCATCTTTACGGCCATTACTGCCGCCGGAAACGCTGCTTGGAGTGTGGCATTGGGAATGTGCTGGTGCGATAAACAGGTAGAGACGTAGCGCGCTACGTCTCTACAAGGTCAATCGTTTTCGTCCAGCATGAAAATCTCCTCCACGGGTTTCCCAAACACTAGTGCCATCTTCAAGGCCAAAACTGTGGAAGGTACATACCGCCCTGATTCTATGGCGTTTATCGACTGTCGGCTCACTCCAATGCGTTTGGCCAGTTCCTCCTGCGTGAAGTCCATTTCGGCTCGCGCCACTTTCAAACGGTTCTTCATTGCGCACCTCCTTTGTTGAAACGGTGTACCTCAATTCTGAACTTGATGATGAACAGTAAGAGAAAGACGTAGAACACCAAGAAAGGGACGTAAATGTATGCGATTCCATAGATGAGCAAAGTGGTTGCAATAAACAGAATCGCCGTGACATAAGTTGCCCAAATCAAGCTTTGTGCACGAAGATATTGCACAAACTCATCCTCGACCTTCTCCTTTGAAAAACCGATAAACAGCAATCCAATCGTCAGTAAAATCATGGCGATGGAAAGGCTGTTCGCCGTTGCCATGCGAAAGAATCCGCTTTCGTTTTCGTCGTCAAAAAAGGTATCGAAATACAACGAAGGCATTTTGAAATGGATTTCCGGGAGCCATAGATAACCTACCACCGCTACGATGGCCAACACCCATCCAATCATTCTGAACTGATGAGGAAACAAATAGTTTTTATTCATAGTGCTTAGTTTTTAAAGTTTGACGCTACAAAAGTAAAGTAAACTTTCCAAATAGACAAATTAATTTGTCATTATTTTTCGGTTTTCTCGATTTTTCTTCTTTTCAACCGACAAAATCCCTAATATTGCAATCAAATTTGAAACATCATGTCAAACGAATCCATCATACAAGTCTTTGAAGGGATGAATGTTCGTATTATTTGGAACGAACAAGAAGAAAAATACTATTTTGCCGTGGCGGATATTGTCCAAGTACTAACAGATACCACAAATCCGACCGACTATCTTAAGAAAATGCGACAACGCGACAAGGAACTATCCAAAGGGTGGGGACAAATTGTCACCCCCCTTTCGTACCAAACACTAGGTGGCAAGCAAAAGATAAACTTCGCCGACATTGAAGGCATTTTCCGTATCATCCAATCTATTCCCTCCAAAAAAGCCGAATCCGTAAAACAATGGCTCGCCGAGGTTGGCGCACAACGCATCGACCATTTCTCCTGCTAAGGCCAGCGATTACTTGCAACCTGCCGAAGATGCTGAAGTCAAAGAACTCACAGAAATTACAGATAAATAATGTAAACAACATCAATATGGAAAACGATCAATTCAAGCTGCCCGAGAACGCACAGCGCGAGCTGAAGCCGGGCGAGGAGTATGAACCCATTTTATCAAAAAACAAGAAATACCAAGAAGTTACGGTATGGTCGGTCTGCATCGGCCTGCTGATGACCATCCTGTTTTCGGCTGCCGCCGCCTATCTGGGCCTGAAGGTCGGACAGGTGTTTGAGGCCGCTATCCCGATTGCCATTATCGCCATCGGACTTACAGGACTGACGCGCAAGAACGACGCATTGTCGCAAAACGTCATCATCCAAAGCATCGGAGGCTGCTCAGGCGGCGTGGTGGCAGGTGCCATCTTCACCCTACCTGCGCTTTACATCCTGCAAGGTAAGGGATATCAAATCGAGATCAACTTCTGGCAGGTGTTCATCGCCTCGCTCTTAGGCGGCATCTTGGGCATCCTGTTCCTGATTCCTTTCCGTAAATATTTCGTGAAAGAACAACACGGCAAGTTCCCCTTCCCCGAAGCCACGGCCACTACGCAGGTGCTGGTCAGCGGACAGAAGAAAGGCAAAGACTCCATCTTGTTGGTTGTCAGCGGTTTGATCGGCGGTTTATATGACTTCATCGTATCGACCTTCGGTTGGTGGTCGGAAACCATCACCACCCGCATGATGGGCTGGGGTGCAGCTTTGGCTGACAAAGCCAAGCTGATGTTCAAGGTGAACACTGGCGCAGCCGTCTTAGGCTTGGGCTATATCATCGGCCTGAAATACGCTTTCATCATCTGCTGCGGTTCCCTGTTGGTGTGGCTCATCATCATCCCCGGCATGAACCTCATCTGGGGCGACCAGATCATCGACCTGATGAACACCGGCGTAAGCCTCACCATTGGTGAGATGGCGCCGGAGCAGATCTTCAAGGACTATGCGCGCCACATCGGCATCGGCGGCATCGCCATGGCAGGTGTCATCAGTATCATCAAGTCGTGGAAAGTCATCAAGTCGTCGGTGGGATTGGCCGCCAACGAGTTCAAAGGCAAGAAAGGCGCTGGTGAAGCCGTGGAGCGCACCCAGCAAGACCTCTCCATGAAGACCGTGGTCATCGGCATTGTGGCCGTGTTGATCGTTACCTTCCTATTCTTCTGGTTTGGCGTGGTGCATAACTTCAGCCATGCCTTGATCGGCATCCTGGTTGTGGCCGTCATTGCCTTCCTGTTCACCACCGTGGCCGCCAATGCCATCGCCATCGTG
>JAGCPG010000017.1 GCA_017645245.1 Bacteroidales bacterium | reverse complement strand
CCTTTTCTTCGATAATTCCGACAATTCCATGATTACCTCCATCCTCATTTCCGATATTCATCACGTTCTAACTTTGTCATCCTGCGCCATCGCCACGGTGCCACTGGCCGGTCATCACACCAAAGCCCGTAACCGTTCCATCGGGCTTCATTCTCCAGCTGAGCATAGCGGGGATTGCTGTCATGTTCCTTGAAATGCCACGCCAACCCTTGACGAAGCAACTCTTCGGCGACATCTTCGCCATTCAGATAGACCGTCGCAATCCATCGGCCATAGATGTCCTTCTGCTTCAGCTTCATCCCGACGGTCTTTCCGCCGATGAGCGAGTAAAGATGTAGCGTGGCCACATCGCCATAAAACTGCCCTCGTTCCGGCGCATCGATGCCGTTGATCCTGACGACCACCTTGGTGAGCTCATACGCCCACGGATTCACACCTGGATTGCCGCTTTCGACCAAACGCCCCACGAAGGTGTCCCCGTCGATGACTCGACTGACTTTCAGGTAAACCAGCGAACTGTCGTTGCTTGCCGAAAGCATAAGAAATGCGACTGCCATGATCAAAAACTTCTTCATAATCTATTGTTTTTAAGTATTTTGCAAAAATATGGCAAAAATCCTTTTCAAAAACAAGTCAAATTCGCTCAAAATCAGTCAAAAGCAATCAAGAAATCTACATTCAGCAATAATCCACTTATTTTTGCGCAACCGCCGCCTAAAATGGCGTGTCTCGCCGCATCAAAACACTATAAAGATTATGAAATGCTGCGTTACCCATGAATGGCGACGGCTTATAGTTCACTTATTTATCAACCCCTAAAATCTATTTATCATGGGTAAAATCAAACAAGGAATCCTCGGAGGATTCAAAGGAAAAGTCGGAACCGTCATCGGTTCCTCTTGGAACGGCATCGCCTATATGAAAGGCCAAGCCCAAAGCGTCAGGAACCCAAAGACTGCCGCACAAATGACTCAACGCAACTTTTTTAAAGAGGTTCAAGAGCTGGCTGCACAGATCTCAAACGAACAGCTCGCTTTTCTGTTCCCCAACTCCCCCAAAAACATGACTCGTCGCAACATGCTCGCCCAGCAACTTGCTGCTGATCCCATTATCACCGATAACGAAAAGCATGTTAACCTGTCCAGTCTTACCACCATTGGCAACGCCCCTACGGCAGAACTCCCCACAGTCACCATTGAGGCTAATGAAAACTTTCTCAACATTTTTTGGCAGGATGAAACCGACATTCGCACTCTCCACGCCAACGAATACCCCACTGTGTTTGTGGCCAATGTCACCAAAAAGAAGATTTTTCTGGTCAACTCCACAGTAGCACTCGGTTCGGAAGCCACTGTAAACATGCAAGTCAATCTCGCTGCTTACGGCGAATCTGGAGACTTCTTCTCAGGCTTCATGCTACTCACCGGGGCTACAGCAGCACCTCAAGGATTCACCAATCTGAAAGTCACGGAACGTCCAGCACGTGTCATTAGCGAATAATTCCTCCCTAGGAGACAATTCTTGGAAAGCCGCCCATCAGGACGGCTTTTTTAGGAACTTTTATGAACTTGATTGGATAGGGACCAACTCTATACCAACTCCGAATCAAGTCTTACTAAACATGAACCTTTTCAAATTATTACTAACATGAATACATTAGAATGGATCTCCGTATTGCTAGCACCCGTCACGGGTGTCGTTTCTTGGTTGGCCGCAACAAGGCTCCGCCAGAACAGAACCATTCAGGAGATGCAAAAGACCATCTTGAACCTTGTGGAGGAGAACAAGCGTGTCTATAGCGAACTCACCGAAGCCCGACGTGAAATCGTAAGCCTTTCGGCCCAAGTGGCCCAGCTAACCCTCGAGAACGCCGAACTGAAGGAATTGATTGAAAACCTGTAAGCCATGAGAACACGCCTTTTTATCTTTCTCCTGTTGTCGATGGGGCTGTGTGCCTGCAACACCCAACGCCGTGCCCAGCGTCGCATCCGACGCATCATGGAGCAATGCCCGGAACTGGTTGCCATCCAAGCGTACCCCATCGACACATTTTTGCCAGTCCCGTCACTGGCCGACACGGCCATTATGCCCCTTGCGCCAATCCTTGAAGGCCAAACCGTCACAGTCACCACCGACCAAGGCACCTTCACAGCGTCGGCCACTAACGACAGCCTCACAGTCACCTACGAGGCCGAACCAGAGCCAATCCACTACGAGGACACCTTGCATTATTCGCAAGTGGTTATCGAGGAACCGACTCAAAACAAGAAGCCGCCCAATTACGTGTGGTTTCTGCTGGGCATGGTGACCGTTCTATTGGCCATCGTTATCACTATAATCATTGGCGTGGTAAAAAAAGTGAAGGCTTCCTGATTTTGTATCGGGGAGCCTTCACTGATAATGAACCCTCAGTCGGCCAACGGCTTCGGAGTTCTGTTGTGTCGTTCTGGTGGCAGTGAGTGCGCCGCAGCCATTGTCCGCCTTCGGTTAATACTCTCCTACCCTTGCAATGTTATCATTCATGGGGCTGCCTGT
>JAGCPG010000100.1 GCA_017645245.1 Bacteroidales bacterium | reverse complement strand
TGAACCAAATCCGTTTTGAGGTGCAGATACGCACCGTCCTCCAACATGCTTGGGCCAACATGAACCACGACACGGGCTACAAAAGCGGGGTGGAGATTCCTAAGGTATATAAGCGTAACTTGAGTCGCCTTGCGGGAATGTTGGAGCTGGTGGACGATGAGTTCAGCCGCATCCGTCAGGAACTAGCCGACTACCGCCGTCAAGTTCAAAACCTGGTAGCTTCGGGCAACCTTAGCGAGGTGCAACTCGATGGCGATGCCTTTAAGAGCTATCTCCAGATTGGGCCTTTCGACGCGCTGATGCGCCAAATTGCCTCCATCAACCAGGCAGAAATACAGCCAGCGGACCTGTCCAATTACCTGCCGTTGTTCAAGGCGTTGGGGTTCCAGACTCTTGGCGATATCGACAAGCTGATTAAGGAGTATTCCGATGCGGCCTATCAGATTGCCTGTTTCCAGATGGGACTGACTGACATCGACATCCTTTCTTCTTCCGTGGCACCACAAAACCTTTGCACGGCCTATATCCTGAAAAAAGGCGGTGGCGGCCTCGGGCTGATGTGGATGCTCGACACGTTGAACGGCCCTTCCGAAGTCAACAAAGCGATGGCCGAACTCTTGATGGAACAAACGAAAGACCTTCCTTTTATGAATCAATAAGTTATGGCAAACAAACCTTTGAATACAGAATTATTGGACCGCGCCATCATCTTCGCCGTCCGCGCCCATTCAGGCACCGAACGCCGTGGGAAGGGCTATCCCTATATCGTCCATCCCATGGAAGCGATGGAGATTGTGGCCACCATGACCGCCGACCAGGAACTGTTGGCCGCAGCAGCCCTTCACGACACGGTGGAGGACACCGAGGTGACCGTGGAACAGCTCAGGGCTGAGTTCGGCGAGCGCATTGCCTCACTGGTTGCCGAAGAAAGCGATGTGATGCCCGAAGGTATGACTGAAGAAGCCAGCTGGCATCAACGCAAGCAGGCCGCCATCGACCGCCTTTCAAAAGCCAGCCACGATGCTAAGATGGTGGCTTTGGGCGACAAGCTCTCCAACATGCGCGCCATCGCCCGCGACTATGCCGAATTAGGCGACGCCCTCTGGAACCGCTTTCATGCCAAAGACCCCAAAGACCACGAATGGCATTACCGGGGCTTGGCCGATGCTCTTCGCGAACTCAGCGACACCTTTGCCTATCAAGAATTTGAACGACTTATCAATCAAGTGTTTACTCATGGAACCGATTAAAATAACTCTCAACGACTATGTGCTCTCTGGCGGTGGCGCCAACGGCGAGAGCTACGACCACAAGACCGACCCTTCAGTGATGCTGAAGCTTTATTTCCCAGGCAAGATACAACAGCCACTCGACGAGATGAAACTGGCCCGAAAAGTCTATGACATGGGCATCCCCACACCCGAACCTGGTGAATACGTGGTGACCGAAGACGGCCGCTATGGCATCCGCTTCAAGCGTATCTTGGGCAAGAAGTCCTATTCGCGTGCCACGGCTGACGAGCCCGAAAAGGTGGCGCAGTTTGCGGACGAGTTCGCCCAGATTTGCCTCAAGCTCCATGCTACCCACGTGGATACCAAACAGTTCGAGAATGTCAAAGATCGCTACTACCGCCTGCTGAAAGAGAATCCGTTCTTCACAACGGCAGAAAAGGACAAACTGACCCGTTTCATCGCCGACACGCCCGACGAGGACACCGCCATCCACGGTGACCTCCAATACAGCAATGTCATCTTTGTGGGCGACAAGCGCTACTTCATCGACTTGGGTGATTTCTGCTGGGGCAACCACCTCTTCGATGTGGGCATGGTCTATCTCTGCTGCTGCCTCAGCGACGAGGCTTTCATCCAAGAAACCTTCCACATGCCCAAGGTACTGGCCATCCGGTTCTGGGAGTGCTTCGTTCCAGCCTATTTCGGAAAGGATATCCCATTGAAAGAGGTTGAGGCCCTCATCCGACCCTACGCCGGACTCAAGACCTTGATCGTGGAAAGAGACACCAAACGGCCGATGCCCGAGATGCGGGCGGCATTAACTTCCATCTTATGAAGTTCAACAGAAAAGATAAGAAACTGCTCGGCATGTCAGCAAGAGCCGGATTGATGCTGGTGATTGTGGCGGCCATCACTTTGGAGGCCACCTCCATCATCCAATATCTCTATTCCCAAAGGGAAATCAAGAAAGAGGCCTCGCTCCGCGCAGAGAGCGAACTGAAAAGTGCCGAGAACAAAATCATGGATGTCGTGAACCAGGCCGAAGCTGCCGTTCGCAACAGTCTATGGGTGGCGGAGTGGTGCCTGGAGAATCCCGACAGCTTGATGCGGATTCCTCAGCGCGTGGTGGCTGAAAACCCAGTGGTGGTCGGTTCCACCATGGCCCTTGTGCCCGACTATAACCCCAAATATCCGTTATATGCCCCCTACGCCACAAGAGATATGGCGACCGGAGACATCAGGATGCTATCACTGGCCACGGAGGAATACGACTATCCCTCCACGGAATGGTTTACCAAACCCATCGAACTGGATGACGGCTATTGGTCAGAGCCCTATTTCGATGAAAACGGCGGCGACATCCTGATGACGACCTTCTCCATGCCCGTAAAAGACAAGGATGGAAAGATTGCCGCCATCCTCACCGCCGACATCTCCCTGGACTGGCTCACGGAATACATCAGCGACATCAAGGTGTATCCCAATGCCTTCAACATGGTCATTAGTCGCAGCGGACAAATCATGGCGTGCCCAGTTGAAACCTTGGTGATGCAAACCACCGTCGATCAGTTTGCCTTGGAATCTGAAGACTATGAAGCACTTAACCAGGTCAACCGAGCCATGCTATCCGGACAATCAGGCGAGATGCCCGTACGTTATCTTGGGCAAACCAATCATGTCTATTTCGCACCCGTGGAGCGAACGGGCTGGTCCTTGTCGATTGTGCTTCCCGAGAAAGAGCTGTACAGTGGCGTTCGCCGAATTGGGATGATCGTGAAGTTGCTGCAGCTGTTGGGTCTGGCCATGCTTGTTGTCATTCTTAGGGTGGTCGCCAAACACCGGGTCAAATACCAGCATATCAACGAACAAAAGGAACGGATAGAGAACGAGCTCCATATTGCCAGCGAGATTCAAATGGCGATGATTCCCAAGACTTTTCCGCCTTTCCCTGAACGCAAAGACTTGGATCTCGTCGCCGCCATCATTCCCGCCAAAGAAGTGGGAGGCGACCTGTATGACTTTTACATCCGTGACGAGAAGCTGTTCTTTTGCATCGGTGACGTCTCTGGCAAAGGCATACCCGCCTCTTTGGTGATGGCAGTCACCCGAAGCCTGTTTCGTGCCATGTCGGCCCATGATGACAGCCCGGCAAAAATCGTTACCTCGATGAACAACTCCATGTCGGAGACCAACGAAAGCAGCATGTTCGTCACCTTTTTCTGCGGTGTCCTTGACCTGAGCGCTGGCCAACTGCGCTATTGCAATGCAGGCCACAACCCGCCCATGATCCTTACCGATGCCATCAGGATGCTGCCCGTGGAGCCCAACCTTCCGTTAGGCATCCTCAAGGGAATGAATTACATCGAACAAGAGACGCCTTTCCTTTACGACGACGCCCTTTTCCTATATACCGACGGGCTCTCAGAGGCAGAAAACGCTTCACAAGAACAATTTGGCGAGGCTCGAATTAAGGCAGCTCTACACGGGAAAAAACGCTCAATCGATCATCTGGAAAACATCAAACAGCAGGTCTCCCTCTTTGTGGGCGATGCCCCGCAGAGCGACGACCTCACCATGCTTTTCATCCACTATCTTCCCCAAGAGGACACCCTTCAGCAGGAACGCCATCTGGTGCTTCACAACGACATCCAGCAGATTCCTCAACTGGCCGATTTTGTGGAGACCATTGCCCATGAAAAACACTTAAGCCAAAGCCTGGCCATGGGCATCAACTTGGCTCTTGAAGAAGCGGTGAGCAATGTGATCCTCTACGCCTATCCCAAGGAAACGGACGGTTTGGTGGATGTGGAGGCCATCCTGCGCAAGGAGTCGTTAGAGTTCATTATCGTCGACAGTGGGGTTCCCTTCGATCCTACGGCCGCTCCCGATGTTGACACTAATCTTCCGGCCGAGGAACGCTCCATCGGCGGATTGGGCATCCACCTGGTGCGTGAGTTGATGGACTCCGTCAGCTATGAGCGGAAAGACGGGAAAAATTATTTGAGAATGATCAAAAAACTATCATAATGGAAATCAAAGTTGAAAAACAAAACGCAGTCGTAACGGCTTACCTGAAAGGCCGTCTTGACACCCTGGCCGCACAGGAGGTGTCAAAACAAATGGAAAGCCTTACCGAAGATGCCTCCGGCACCATCATCATGGATTGCACCGAGATGAGTTACATCTCCAGCTCAGGTCTTCGTATTTTCCTAACGCTTCGCAAAGCCGCTGCCGAAAAGGGCGGCAAGGTCATCGTCCGCGGCATCAGCAACGACATCCGCAGCGTGTTCATGATGACAGG
>JAGCPG010000099.1 GCA_017645245.1 Bacteroidales bacterium | reverse complement strand
GGCAAACATCTGAGAGACAGCATTGAAGTGGCCGAAGAGAAGCTTCAGGCACGTTGGGCGGAGTACCTTTAAGAATCCAACAAATTATCAGACTTTTCCACACGGGCATTTTCCAGAAACGACGAGGGGGTCTGTCCCGTCTGTTTGCGGAACACCGTCTGGAAGTAGCTGCGCGAGCCGAAGCCGCAGTGCTCGGCGATGGTGTCGTTCGACCATTCGGGATGGGCCAGCATCTGGCGTTTGGCCTCTTTGATGGGCGAATGGCGGAGCGCGGAAGTTTGTTAAACAAAAGACGCTAACACCACAAGCGATTTCATAATTAGGTTTCCATCTGCTCGTAATCGCGGGCCAGACCGCCTTGGGAGGTCTCCTTGTAGAGCGACGGAAGGTCTTTTCCGGTTTCCTTCATGGTTTCCACCACCCTGTCAAACGACACGCGATGGCGACCGTCGGAGAACGAAGAGTAGATGTTGGAGTCCAAGGCACGTGCGGCGGCGTAGGCGTTGCGTTCGATGCAGGGAATCTGCACGAGGCCGCAGACGGGGTCGCAGGTCATGCCCAAGTGATGCTCCAAAGCCATTTCAGCAGCATATTCGATTTGTGCGGGACTGCCCCCGAATAGCTGGTTGGCGGCAGCGGCGGCCATGGCACAGGCTACGCCCACCTCACCTTGACAACCCACTTCAGCACCCGAGATGGAGGCGTTGGTGTGCACAATATCGCCCACCAAGCCCGCCGTCACCAAGGCACGGATAATGCGCAGGTCGGTGAACTCGTAATTCTTGGAGAGATGATACAGCACGGCAGGCATCACGCCGCTTGAGCCGCATGTCGGCGCTGTGACGATACGTCCGCCGGAGGCGTTTTCCTCCGAAACAGCCAGGGCATAGGAGTAAACCAGACCACGGTTGCGCAAGGTGTGGGTATAGCCCGAAGCCTTGATGTGGTACATGGCCGCCTTTCGGCTTAAATTGAGCGGTCCGGGCAATACGCCTTCGGCTTGCAACCCGCGCTCGACGGCGTCTTTCATCACCTGCCAAACCTCCATCATGTATGCTTCAATCTCTTGTTGGTTCTCGTACTCATAGACATACTCCCAATAAGTGCGTCCCCTTTGTTCGCACCAATTCAGGATGTCGGTCATCTTGGAAAGGGGATAGATCTCAGGCTGTTCGCTCGGTTTGCCTTCTTCGGCGAGGTTGCCGCCGCCGATGCTGTAAACGGTCCATTCGCCCAAGAGGTTTTGACCAGCGTCAAAGGCCTTGAAACACATTCCGTTGGGATGGAAAGGCAGGATGACATCGGGCTTCCAGACGATTTTTGTCGGGGCTTGCAACGTATGGAGGATGGCCCAGTCGGTCATGTGGCCTTTGCCTGTGGCGGCGAGACTGCCGTAAAGCGTCACCTCGAAGTCGGCGGCGTTGGGATAGCGTTCGTTGAAGATGGAGGCGGCTTTCTGAGGCCCCATGGTGTGGCTGCTTGAAGGGCCCACGCCGATTTTGTAGATATCTTTGATGGTTTTCATTTCGCTTTTTCTCCGCTCATTGTTATCTTACAAGGAACTTGGCCGTTTCAAGGCGCTTCTCACCTTGAATCTGCACGATGTAGAGTCCCTTCTCCAGTTCAGTGACGGAAATGGTTCCATTGGAAGAACCCGCCATCACCTTTTGGCCCAAAACATTGAAGATGGTATAATCAACCGTTTCGCAAGGAAGATTCTTTATGTAGATGACATCGGAAGCGGGGTTGGGATAAACTTCAATCGATTGTTTGACGGTGGACTCGTGAGCGAAATAAGGCGCGTTTTCAGGAATGATATTCAAGATAATGCCCTCTATCTTTGTCCATCCGTAGTTAAAACCAGCAGGGTCGGGAAGCTTGAACCAGTCATCCATGGAACCGGCCCAACCGAAGTTGATATGGAACTTGCCATCCTCCTCACGATAGCCATCAACCACGACATTGTGGCCGGATGTTCCTGCGTTGTTTTCAACGGCCAGATGAGCGGGATAGCCGGCTTGTAAATTGGAGATCAAAGTGGCGAACATGGTTGAATCGGGATCCCTAAACAGTTGACAGTCGGTAAAACCGAACCGTTGGTAGGCCGCGAAAGCCTGATCCACATAATAGGTGCCGGAACCGTAACTGGGCGACGCGGTATAGACTTGTGTGCAGGCTGTGCCACAAGCAAAAACCACAGCGGCTATTAAGGAGTCGGGAAGCTCTTCGTGACGCTGGAAAGTGGCGTCAACGGAATCCAACAACACGTTCAGCTGTGGGAATGAAGGGAAAAGATAGGTTTCCCAATCGTCGTCGATATGGAATTGTCGACCGGCGTAACTGGAAAAATAGTCGTCGCCGTCGTCGAAGCGGGTGTTTTGTGTAGTTTGCAAATAATTGATAATCTGTCCCATGGCAATGGCTGGACAACCGGCATAGCAATGGGCGTAGTTTTCCAAAGGATCGGCAGGACAAAGCATGTTGTAAGGATAGGTTTGTGTCCATTGAGTAGTAAGGAGAGGTTTTTGCGCAAAGCCAGTCAATGCGCAAAACAAGAGCAGTACAGATAGAAATTTTGACATTTTATTTAAATTTGGTTAACACTGCAAAAATATGTTTTTTTTATATTTGCGGCAAATCCAATTCAAAACAAGATGAAACACATTTTTACAACCCTTTTCGCCGTGCTGCTGGGCATCACCGCGATAGCTCAAAACACCAAACCGCAACCCATGAGCCAAGAAGCGTTTGAGGCCTTGTGCCCGACGCCGCCCATGGGATGGAATAGCTGGAACCGTTTCGGCTGTGACGTGAACGAACAGCTGCTGATGGGAGCCGCCGACGCCATGGTGGCTTCAGGCATGAAAGACGCCGGCTACGAATACATCGTGGTGGACGACTGCTGGCAGATCGACCGTGATGCTGACGGCAACATCGTGTGCGACCCTGAGCGTTTCCCTCACGGCATGAAATATGTGGCCGACTACATCCATTCCAAAGGACTGAAGTTCGGGCTTTACTCCTGCGTCGGCACCCACACTTGTGCTGGACGTCCAGGCAGCATGGGTCACGAATATCAAGACGCGCTTTACTATGCCCGTAATGGCGTGGATTACCTGAAATACGACTTCTGCAACAACCGAGGCACCAACTCAAAGACGGCCTACACCATCATGCGCGAAGCGTTGAAAGAAGCTGGACGTCCCATTGTGTTCAGCATCTGCGAGTGGGGTAGCACCAAGCCCTGGGAATGGGGTAAAGGCATCGGTCACCTTTGGAGAGCCACGGGCGACATCATCAACACTTGGGACGGCAAGGAAGACTGGGGCGGCCACGGGATGGTCAATATCATCGACCTTGTGCAAGACCTCTATCCCTACAACGGTCCAGGACACTGGAACGATCCAGACATGCTGGAAGTCGGCAACGGCGGTATGAACACTATCGAAGACCAGAGCCATTTCTCCATGTGGTGTATGCTCGCCGCACCGCTGATGGCAGGCAACGACCTGAGCAACATGAGTGACGACACCCGCCGCATCCTCACCAACAAGGACGTCATCGCCATCGACCAAGACCCGCTGGGCATTCAGGCACATCTTTCCATCGCCATGGGTGACCGCCAAATCTGGGTTAAGCAGTTGGCGAACGACGAATGGGCAGTCTGTTTCTTCAACAGAGGCGACGATACTTGGAACCTCAATTTCAATTGGAGCGATATCCCTGAACTGCGTAACACTGGAGTCAATTATAAGGTCTACGACCTTTGGCAGCACAAGGCTATCGCCAAGTCGACGGCGAAAAACGTGGTCAACCAAATCCCATCGCACGGTGTGCTGATGGTCAGGCTTACTATTTCTTAAGCATGTCGCCCGTGATCAGACCTTTGGTAATCTGACGAATCACCGCCGTTGATATGCATGACGGGGAAGGCTATTTCCAGCTCCCAACCGCGACGGGCCATATAGTTGGCAGCGTCAAGCATTGAATTGAAACTGATTCTTTTCGAGTTTTATCATCTTTATATAAAATTCACAACTGCAAAAAACAAGCCCAAAATGTCAAATCCAAATCGGTATTTGTTTAACAACTTCATAACTGTTCTTCGTATCCTAACTGTCCAGGCAGACGAAGTTTTTCCTTTTTGGGGAAGGTCGCTTCGTAAGCCTCAAAAGCCTCGGGGTTCTCGTCGGCGACAAAATAACCCTTGGGCGGAGAATATGTTGCTTCTGTGATGCCATGGTCCCGAAGCCATCCGGGAATAAGCTCTTGAGCGAGAAAATAAGGTACTTCGGCATCGCGCGTTTCGGCATGATAATGAATCTTCTTCTTGCTGGCTAAATCGAAACCGGCGTGTTTATAGAACTCGATGTTGCCCTCCATGCAGAGGAAACCGATGCCCATTTCTTTAGCCTTCTCCAACGCATAGTTCAACAGTTTCAAGCCATAACCCTTGCGTTTGTAATCGGGATGAATGCTGATGGGGCCAAAAGTCCACGAGGGCTTCTTTGTGCCGTCATCCAATACAAGATCGGCCTTTGAAAACATGATATGACCTATGATCTTGCCGTCTTCCTCCATCACAAAATCCAACTCAGGAATGAAGTTAGGGTTGGTTCGATATTGATTGAGCACATAATGCTCCGTGCATCCAGGACGATACACATTCCAGAATGCCTCTCGGGTAAGTTTTTCCACCTCACGGTAATCTTTGGGTTGCTCTAATCGGATATTCATGGTATGATTCTTTTTGTTCTAATGAAATGACCTTCTTGAACGGCAGCAAAGGTAGCAAAAACCGCAATAACGATAACGGGAATGATGGATCCCAGGAAAAAAGCCAAAGGTACTCCAACGAAAAGCAGCACTCCCGTCACTTTGTTCGCAACGGTATGAGGGAAAAAGCACTTCTTGTACATCACCAAAGCTGATATTTGGTTGATGACTTTAATGGCAACAATCGCCCCAATCCAAATCCACAGCCACTTTGGAAATGCCAGCAAAGGTATCAGTTTATAACAGCAACAAGCCACAAAAGCCAAATCCGACAAGCTATCCAGCAGTGCTCCTGTTTTGCTTTCGCAATGGAGTTTCCGGGCGAGATACCCATCCAGCATATCGCTAAGGCCACAAACAAAATAGATTACCCAGAACACCATAGCCCTGACATCGAAAAACAAAAGGCCAATGGCGGCTAGAAACCTAAATGCTGTGATGATGTTTGGCAGATGCTTCATTCAATAACAGAAAAGCAAAATAAACTAATGATAGCAAAAATACAGGTATGGCAACAATACAGGAGAAATTGGCGGAATCGCTTTGTGAGGTTTATTGGGAGGGTGATGTGACAATTGAATCTCGATTTTCTGTTTCGAAGAATTTAATCAGCCCACTAATAATCAACAACATACACATATTGAATGAGGCGCGACGGCGTTACGGTAAAACGCTTCCCGCCCACCACGGAACCCGCTGATTTCGAGAACGACATTCAAGAGATGCTGAAATGAAACCTGAGTTTCTTTTAGAGAACCCCGAGACTTCGCCTGAGCTTTTCAGGATGCTTGACGATTTAATACTGCATCTCAAACAAATTCAAGAATCCTGTCATCATGAACACGCTGCGGATGTCGTTGCTGATGCCGCGGACGATGACCTTGCCGCCCTTTTCGGCAGCGGCTTTGCGAAGCGTTAGGAAAATACGAAGACCTGAGCTGGAGATGTAACTCATCTCGGTGCAATCC
>JAGCPG010000098.1 GCA_017645245.1 Bacteroidales bacterium | reverse complement strand
TGAAGAAAACCGCCGCCTCAGCCTCGGCCACAAACAACTCGAGGAGAATCCTTGGGAAGTGTTTGAGACCGTGTTCACCGTGGGCTCTGTCCACCAAGGCACCATCATCAGCGCTGCTGACAAGGGCGTCGTCGTCTCCCTGCCTTACGGCGTGGAAGGCTTCTGCCCGAACCGTTACCTGAAGAAGGAAGACGGCACCACTGCCAAGGTTGACGAAACCCTCGACTTCAAGGTCATTGAGTTCTCAAAGGAAAGCAAGAAGATCATCCTTGCCCACTCCAAGATCTATGAAGAGAAGGAAGCCGCTGTGAAGGACGCTGCCGACAAAGCCGCCGACAAGGCTGCCAAGCAGGCCAAGCGCGCCGTGAAGCAAATCAACGACACGATCGAGCACAGCACCCTCGGTGACCTCGAAGTCCTCGCTGGTTTGAAGGAAAACCTTGAGAAGCAGGAAGCTGCAGCCAAGGATGAACCTAAAGCAGAATAACATTCTGTAAGTATGACAAAAGAAAAGCCGCTCCTTTGGGGCGGCTTTTCTTTTGAGAAGACAGAAGACAGAAGTCAGGAGACAGAAGATGGCACAGAAACTAAATAGAATTGCATTTACACTTCGCGAAGGCGACGAATTCATTCCCTTGATCGCCTTGTTGAAAGCCACCGGCGTAGTAGAGTCGGGCAGCGAGGCCCAAGAGGTGGTCACCGCCGGCATGGTGCTTCGCAACGGCGAAGTGGAGCTCCGAAAAAGAGCGAAGATCACCCCCGGAGAGGTGATCTTCTTCCAAAACTATGAAATCGAGGTGGAATGATTATTCCGCGCTGATTTTACAAACCAGATTCCTGTCGCCGTAGGCGTCATCGATGCGGGTGACATGCGGGAAGTACTTGTCCTGAACGTCGCTCTTCATCGGGAAGCCGGCCTCCTGGCGGGTGAACGGGAACTTCCAGTCGTCAGCCATCAGCATCTCAACAGTGTAAGGTGCATGCGAGATGATGTTGTCGCCTTGCGGAGCCTTGCCGTCTTCGATGTCCTTGATCTCCTTGCGGATTTGTATCATGGCTTCGACGAAGCGGTCAAGCTCGGCGATAGGCTCGCTCTCGGTGGGTTCCACCATCAGGGTCTCGTGAACAGGGAAGGCAACCGTAGGAGCGTGGAAGCCGAAGTCCATCAAACGCTTGGCGATGTCGATGGCGGCCACACCCGTAGCCTTGTTGATGGCGTTGATATCGAGAATCATTTCGTGGGCCACATGGCCGTGGTTGCCGGTATACAGAATCGGGTAGTAGTCCTTCAGACGATCCTTCAGGTAGTTGGCATTCATGATGGCACCCAAGGTGGCTTTCTTCAGGCCTTCACCGCCTAGCATCTTGATGTAGCAGTAAGTGATGGTGAGGATCTGAGCGCTGCCGAACGGAGCGGCTGAAACGGCGCCTTCCTGCTTGTCGCCACCGCAGTGGAACAGGATGTGCGAAGGCAGGTAGGGCTTCAGGTGCTCGGCCACGCCGATGGGGCCTACGCCAGGACCGCCACCGCCGTGCGGGATGGCAAAGGTCTTGTGCAGGTTGAGGTGGCACACGTCGGCACCGATGTAGCCGGGGCTGGTCAAACCGACCTGGGCGTTCATGTTGGCACCGTCCATGTAGACCTGTCCGCCGTTGTCGTGAACAATCTTCACGAGGGTGCGGATGCCGTCCTCATAGATACCATGGGTGGAAGGATAGGTGACCATGAAGGCGGCCAGGTTGTCCTTGTATTGCTCAGCTTTTGCCTTGGCGTCTTCAAGGTTGATGTTGCCGTGCTCGTCGCAGGCCACCACCACCACTTGCATGCCAGCCATAGCGGCTGAAGCGGGGTTGGTGCCATGGGCTGAAGCAGGAATCAGGCAGATGTTGCGGTGACCCTGACCATTGGCTTCTTGGTAACGGCGGATGGTGAGCAGACCGGCATATTCGCCGCTGGCACCGGAGTTGGGCATGAAGCTCATACCCTTGAAGCCTGTGATCTCGCAGAGGTCTTTCTCCATCTCCTTAATGAGCTCGAGATAGCCTTCCACTTGGTCGGCAGGGACGAAGGGGTGGATGTTGCCGAACTCAGGCCAGCTAAGGGCGTACATCGAGGTGGCGGGGTTCAGCTTCATGGTGCAGGAACCCAGCGGGATCATGCAGCGGTTGAGGCTGAGGTCGCGGTTTTCAAGCTTCTTCATGTAACGCATCATGTCGGTCTCGCTGCGATACTTGAAGAACAGCGGAGCCTGCATGAACTTGGAGGTACGGCACATCTCAGGTTGGATGCCGTTGAACTTCTGGCAGTTCGGGTCGCAAACCAGCGGCTGGTGAGCCACGCCGAGGGCTTCGGCGACGACCATTCCGATCTCGTTGATGTCCTCACGGGCGGTGGTCTCGTCGATGCTGATGCCGAAATGCTGCTTGTCGATAATACGGAAGTTCATGCCGTGTTTCTCGGCGATTTCCTTCACCTTGCAGGTACAAGCGCCTTCAGGAAGTTCGAACAGCAGGGTGTCGAAGAAGTACTTGTTAAGCTGCTTCACGCCGTATTTGGCCAGTTCGGAGGCGAGCTTGCCGGCGAGGCAGTTGATGTGGTGGGCGATCTCGATCAAGCCATCGGGACCATGGTAGATGGCGTAGAAACCTGACATGATGGCCAACAGCGCCTGAGCGGTGCAGATGTTGGAGGTAGCTCTTTCACGCTTGATGTGCTGCTCGCGGGTCTGAAGGGCCAGACGGTAAGCCGGATTGCCGAGGGCGTCGACGCTGATGCCGATGATACGGCCGGGCATGTCACGCTTGTAGGCCTCGGTGGTGGCGAAGTAACCTGCATGAGGACCGCCGAATCCCATCGGCAGACCGAAACGCTGGTTGGAGCCCAACACCACGTCGGCACCCCATTCTCCTGGAGGAGTGATCAACACCAGGCTGAGGATGTCGGCAGCGACGGCCACTTGCATGCCTTTTTCTTTCCATGCGGCGACCTTGGCGCGGTTGTCGACGATCTCACCGAACTGGTTCGGACACTGGATCAACACGCCGAAGAAGTCTTCACCAGCTTCGAACTTGTTGATGTCGTCGATGACGACCTCAATGCCTTGGAAGTGGGCGCGGGTCTTGATGACTTCGATGCTCTGCGGGAACACGTCGTTGGCGACGAAGAACTTCTTCACGCCGGCCTTCACTTGAGCGCGGCTGCGGGCGTGCCAGAACATCAGCATGGCCTCGGCAGCGGCAGTGCCTTCATCCAACAAAGAAGCGTTGGCCAGAGGCATGGCGGTGAGGTCGCTGATGACGGTTTGGAAGTTCAGCAGGGCCTCGAGACGGCCTTGTGAAATCTCAGCCTGATAGGGAGTGTAGGAGGTGTACCAGCCCGGATTTTCAAGAATGTTGCGCATGATGACGCCTGGGGTGATGGTGTTGTAGTAACCCAAGCCGATGTAGGTGCGGAACTGCTTGTTCTTGGCACCGAGGGCCTTGAGGTGGCTGATGACTTCGTATTCGTTCATGCCCTCACCGATGTTCAACGGCTTGGGAAGGCGGATCTCAGGAGAGATGATCTCGTCAACGAGTTGTTCTTGCGAAGCGACGCCGATGACCTTCAGCATCTTCTCAGCATCGGATGCAGTGGGGCCGTTGTGGCGTTTAATGAAGTTGTTTTTAATCATTGCAATACTTTATTAATTGTGATATAATCTGGATATGCTAGGGATTGGTTGTTCACCTTGATATAAGGCTTCACCTTAACGCCGAGGTTGACGGGGTCGCTCTTGGCACCGGCCAACTTGAAGGCCAGGTTGAGCACCGCGTCGGCCGTCTCACCGCTGAACAGCTGGAACAGGTCGGTGCTGATCGGAAGGGAGATTTGGCCCTTGGAGTTGGCGGGGATGTTGAAGCCGTTGGTGAAGGTGCTGCTGACGACCTGCTTGTTGTTCAACGAGATGATGTAGTCCATCTTGCCTAACGCAGCGGCGATGCTGTTCGGGTTGTTGACATCGATATTGACGTTGAAGGTAACAGGCAACTTCTTGTTTAACAATGAGTTGGTGACGTTGATCAGCTGAACGGCGCTCAGGCTGTTCTTGTTCATGCCTTTGCCGATGCTGATGCCCATCATTTGGATATTGCTGACATTGTTGACATTGAAGGTGCAGTTCCTTAGGTTGGCAACTTGAGCCGCCTGTTTAGCGATCTGTGAGAGCTCGTTGCAGGCCGAAAATCCCACGATCAAGGATAATACGGCGATAATCTTCATGACTTTTTTCATAATTCTATCTTATTTCAATGTTTATTGTTCATTGTTTCTGTTGGCGCGTTTGCGTTCCAGCTCATCGAGGATGATCTTGCGGAGACGAAGGCTCTTCGGGGTGACCTCCAAATACTCGTCGTCGCGGATGTATTCCATGTATTCTTCCAAGGAGAAGCGAACGGGCGGGATCAGGCGGATGGCCTCGTCGGAGCCGGAGGCGCGCACGTTGGTGAGGTGCTTGGTCTTGCAGACGTTGATGACGATGTCGTTGGAGCGGGTGTTTTCACCGATGACCTCACCAGCGTATACTTCCTCGTTTGGGTTGACGAAGAAGGTGCCGCGGTCTTGCAACTTCCAGATGGCGTAGGGGATGGCTTGTCCGGTCTCCATCGAGATCAGGGCACCTGTGTTGCGGCTGGGCATCTCGCCTTTCCAGGGCTCGTAGGCCTTGAAACGGTGCGAGATGATGGCCTCGCCCTCGGTGACGGTCAGCAGGGTGTTTCTCAAGCCGATCAAGCCGCGTGAAGGGATGTCGAAGTCAAGGCACATGCGGTCGCCTTTGGGCTCCATCTGGGTCATCTCACCCTTGCGGGCGCTGACCTGTTCGATGACGCGGCCGGAGAAGTCCTCGGGCACCAGCACGGTGAGGCACTCGATAGGCTCGCACTTCACGTCGTCGATGTATTTGATGATGACCTTGGGTTGTCCGAGCTGGAACTCATAGCCCTCGCGGCGCATGGTCTCCACCAAAATGCTGAGGTGAAGGATGCCACGGCCGTAGACCATCAATGAATCGGGAGAGTCGGTGTCCTCGACCTTCAGGGCGAGGTTCTTCTCAGTCTCCTTGTAGAGACGCTCGCGGAGGTGGCGTGAGGTGACGTATTTGCCCTCGCGGCCGAAGAACGGGGAGTTGTTGATGGTGAAGAGCATGCTCATGGTGGGCTCGTCGACCTTGATGGGCGGCAGCGCCTCAGGGTTCTCGTAGTCGGCCACGGTGTCGCCGATCTCGAAGTCCTCCAATCCCATCAATGCTACGATGTCGCCAGCCGGAATGGGCTTCTTGGTGCGTTCCTTGCCCAGCCCCTCAAAGGTGTAAAGCTCCTTGATGGTCGACTTCACCACGCTGCCGTCGTGCTTCACCAACGAGACGTTCATGCCGGCTTGCAGGGTGCCGCGTTTCAGACGGCCCACGGCGATACGGCCTACGTAGGAGCTGTAGTCCAACGAGGTGATCAACATCTGTGGCGTGCCTTCCTCGAACTTGGCCTCGGGGATGGTATTGATAATGGTATCGAGCAAATAGGAGACGTCGCTGGTGACATTGTTGGGGTCGTCGGACATCCAACCTTGTTTCGATGAGCCGTACACGGTGGGGAAGTCAAGTTGGTCCTCAGTGGCACCGAGGTTGAACATCAGGTCGAACACGGCTTCCTGCACCTCGTCGGGACGGCAGTTGGGCTTGTCGACCTTGTTGATGACCACGATGGGCTTCAGGCCGAGTTCAATTGCCTTCTGCAACACGAAACGGGTCTGTGGCATGGGACCTTCGAAGGCATCCACCAACAGCAGCACGCCATCGGCCATGTTCAACACACGCTCCACCTCGCCACCGAAATCGGCGTGACCAGGGGTGTCTATGATGTTGATTTTCACATCTTTGTATCGGACTGAGACGTTCTTTGAAAGGATGGTGATGCCACGCTCGCGCTCCAAATCGTTATTATCGAGGATGAGCTCTCCTGGAGCCTCGTCTGATTCCTTGAACAGTTTCGACTGGTACAAAATGCGGTCAACCAAGGTGGTCTTGCCGTGGTCAACGTGGGCAATAATGGCTATGTTTCTGATACTCTGCATCTTAAATACAATACTCCATATTAAAAATTAACTGACAAAGATAAAAATTTTTCGTGATGATTGGAATAATTTTCAAAAAATGCTTGCTATGTTGAAAATGATCCTTATCTTTGGAGAAAAATTTTTCACGAAGTCATGAGCAGGCTCACGAGATCGGTGTTGAAGCAATACTGGGGCTATCCCTCGTTCCGTCCCTTGCAGGAGGATATCGTGGATGCGGTGGTGGATGGCCGTGACACGCTGGCCTTGCTGCCCACGGGTGGCGGCAAGTCGATCTGTTTCCAGGTGCCTGCCATGGCCATGGAGGGCGTGTGTGTGGTGGTGACGCCGCTCATCGCCCTGATGAAGGACCAAGTGGCGCATCTGGTGGCCAAAGGCATCCCCGCCTCGGCCATCTACACGGGTATGCATCCTGACCAGGTTGCCTTGACTTATAACCAAGCGGTGTATGGACGTCTGAAGTTCCTTTACGTCTCGCCGGAGCGCCTGCAAACGGAGCAGTTTTTGGAAGCCATCAAACGCATGAAGGTCAACTTGTTGGCCGTGGATGAATCGCATTGCATCTCGCAGTGGGGCTACGACTTCCGCCCGCCGTACCTGAAGATCGCGGAGATCCGCCCATACATTCCCAAGACACCGGTGCTGGCGCTCACGGCAACGGCGACAGCCAAGGTGGTGGAGGATATCCAGTTTCGGCTTGGCTTCAAGCAGCGCAACGTGTTCCAGAGCAGCTTCGAGCGCAAAAACGTTACCTACAACGTCTACCACGAGCCTGACAAGTTCGGGGTGCTGTATCGGAAACTTCATGCCTTGAAGGAAGGCAGTGCCATCGTGTATGTCCGCAACCGAAAGAAGACGCAGGTCATCGCCGAATGGCTTCAATCAGTGGGCATTTCAGCCACTTTCTACCATGCCGGATTGGATTCGAAGACCCGCGACGAACGGCAGGATCTCTGGATGAAGGGCAAGGTGAAGGTGATGGCCGCGACCAACGCTTTCGGCATGGGCATCGACAAGCCCGACGTGCGTTTGGTGATTCATCTTGACCTGCCTGACAGCATCGAGGCCTATTTCCAGGAAGCTGGTCGCGCCGGCCGTGACCTGAAGCCTGCGGAGGCTTTCCTGCTGGTTTCTGATGCCGACGTCAAGCAGCTGGAGGAGAATTTGCAGCAGTCGTTCCCGGAGATGGAAAGGATCAAGACAATCTACAAGGCCTTGGGCAACTATCTGCAAATCCCCATCGGAGCAGGGAAGTGGGAGATGTATCCCTTCGTCATGGGCGACTTCGCCAAGACCTTCGGCTTCAGCGTGATGGAGGTGTTCAGCACCTTAAAAATCCTTGAAAAGGAAGGCCTGCTTGCGCTTTCGGAGAGTTTCAACGAGCCCTCGAAGGTGTGGATCAAGGCGCCAAGGGAAGAACTGTACCGCTTTCAAGTGGCATTTCCGGCGTTTGACACCTTTATTAAATATATGTTGCGCAACCTGCCAGGCGTGCTGAGCGATTTCGTGAAGTTCAGCGAGGAAACGGCAGCGCAAAAAACTGGCTTGACGTTGGATCAAGTGGTCGCCCAGCTGAAGAAGCTGGAGGACTATAACTTCCTGACCTATTCGCCCCGTAAGGACAAGCCTCAGATCCAACTCCTGACGGAGCTGCTTGATACGAGGTATTTCGCCCTATCGAAGGAGAACTACGCCGATCGCAAGCGGGATGCCCTGGAGCGTGTGAAAGCGGTGATCGACTTCGTGAACAACGACCAGGAATGTCGCAGCATACAGCTGCTCCGTTATTTCAACGAGTCGAGCAAAAAGGCTTGTGGCCGCTGCGACGTGTGCGTCAGCCATGCGGATCGCGTGATGGGCAACAGGGAATATGGCGACATCAGCCAAAACCTTGTGGATCTTTTGCGCATCAAACCACTGTCGATTGCCGAAGCGGTGGAAGCCTGTCAGGGCTTCGAGGAAGAAGAGATCGTTGAGGCCATCCGTTGGATGATTGACGAGGGAACCTTGATCCAAGACGGCAATCTGCTGAGATTAAAATAAAAAAAGTAGGGACGCAATCACTGCGTCCCTACTCAGGGGTTGGTAAAATCCTGAAAATTACTTCAGAATGTTAGCAGCTGGTCTGAATTTGACAACCTTCTTGGCAGCGATCTTGATAGCCTTGCCAGTTCTTGGGTTGTGGCCTTTTCTTGCAGGACGGGTGGCTTGGGCGAGAGTGCCGAAACCAACGAGGGCGATCTTGCCGCCTTTCTTCAGTTCTGCCTTGGCAACAGCGATGGTCGCGTCAAGAGCTTTCTTGGTGTCAACTTTGGTCATGCCGGCTTTTGCAGCAATGGCATCGATTAATTCAGCTTTATTCATGTTAGTAGATTTTAAGGTTAGTAATGATTTTTACCGACACAAAGTTACTCTAAAAATCTAATTTGCAAGTTTTTTTGGAGTTTTTTTATAGTTTTTTTTGTGAAAACGTAAGTTTTCTGTAGAAAAAACTTCAAATTTCGGCTTTCCAGTCGCCAAAAAGCCGTGTTCCTCTCAAAAATTCCTCGATGTTCATTGCTTTTTTTCCAGCCTGTTGGAGGGTGATCAAATGGATAAAACCATCGTTTGCAGCGACTTTAAGGAAGCTCTTTCCGTCGGTCACGACGGTGCCGGGTTGCACGGAAGGCTGTGTCGGTTCGATCGTGGTCTTGAAAATCTTCAGGTCCAAGGTCTCGCTGTTGTCGGATTTTAGACAGGTGTGGGCAGCGGGATAGGGTGAGAGACCGCGGATATGGTTGAAGATGGTCTGGCAATCCTGGTTCCAGCGGATGTTGCAGAAGTCCTTGAAGATCTTTGGAGCGTCCTTCAAAACGGTGCCGGCGGCCAATTCCTCCTGACTGACGGTCTGTAGGTCGTTGTTTTCGATCTTTTTGATGGTTTCCACCACCAGTTTGTTGCCCAGCAGCATCAGCTCGTCATGGAGCTCTCCGGCAGTCTCGTCGGGGCGTATGGCGAGGCTTTGGCGCATGATCACCTTGCCCTTGTCTATCTCCTCGTTGAGGAAGAAGGTGGTCAGGCCAGTCTCGGTCTCCCCGTTGATGATGGCGTGGTTGATGGGTGCCGCGCCACGATATTGGGGCAGGAGGGAGGCGTGCAGGTTGAAGGTGCCGAGTCGAGGCATCTTCCAGACTACGGCAGGCAGCATCCTGAAGGCCACCACGACGAACAGGTCGGCGTGAAAGGACTCAAGGGCTTGGAGGAACTCGGGATCCTTGAGCTTCTCGGGCTGGAGCACAGAAAGACAATGCTCCGAGGCGGTCTTTTTCACCTCAGAGCATTGTATCTTTTTTCCCCGTCCAGCGGGTTTGTCGGGAGTGGTGACTACTGCGGCGACCTCATAGCCTGCCTCGAGGATGGCTTCCAACTGTGAAGCGGCGAATTCAGGGGTGCCGAAGTAGACGATCCGCATTATTTCAGCTTCTCTTCCATGTTGGCGATGTTCCTGCCGACTTCAAGGCCTTCGTTGCTCAACGGATAGTCGGCTTTCAGGGTCTTGTAGCACTTCAGCGCGGCGGCGTAGTTGCCCAGCATTTCGTGGGTCATGGCAGCCTTGGTGAGGAACATGGGGCCTGTGAACTCGTTCTTCGACTTGGCGGCAGCCTTCTCATAGTACGAGGCGGCGTTGTTCATGTCGTCAAGCTCCATATAGCAGTCGCCGATGGCACCCAGCGCCATGGGGGCGAGGATCTCGTCCTTGCTGTTGAACTTCTTCAGGTAATCGATGGCCTCTTCGTACTTGCCGAGCTTCATGTAGCTGATGCCAGCGTAGTAGGCGGCGAGCTTGCCGGCCTTGGTGCCACTGTAGGAGTCATAAACCTCGGTGAAGCCGAGATAGTTGCCGTCGCCGACGAGAGCGGCTTCGTACGATTCCTTCTCGAAATATCTTTGAGCGGTGAAGATCTCTTTGCTCGCATTGGCGTTCCTCTTGTCGTTCAGCGCCTTGACACCCCAAATGATGCCTGCGAGGACGATGACGGCTGCGATGATGCCGTAAATGAGATTCTGATGTTCTTCAATCCAAAGTTCAGTCTTGCTTAATGCGGATTCAACGTTTTCCAGTCTTTCTTCGCCTTTAACTTCTTTTTCTTTCTTGGTTGCCATATCTTTTCTATTCAAAATTTTCGGACTGCAAAAATAGGAAATTCTATGTTTGTATCAACAAAAATCATGTTTTTTTTAATTTTGCAGGCCAAATTGTGAAATATGACCCCGAGAGACCAGGCTTTTCTTGATTTTCTGTACCAATTCATCACCGACGAGCGCAAGGAGCGTTTCGAGGAAGTGCTTGCTTGGCGCACACGCCACATCACCGTGGTGCTGGAGGACATCTTCCAGCCGCACAATGCCAGCGCCGTCCTTCGCAGCTGCGACCTTACAGGGATTCAAGACGTCCATATCGTTGAGAACAATTTCTCGTTCGACATCAACCCCGACGTGGTGATGGGCAGCACTAAATGGCTCGACATCCATCATTACAACGAGCTGGAATTCAATACGCCCACGGTGATCGACAGGCTTCATGGGCAAGGCTACCAGATTGTGGCCACCTGCCCGCATCAGAACGACTTCTCGCCTGAGACCCTGCCGCTCGATCAGCCGATCGCCTTGCTTTTCGGCACGGAGAAAACGGGCCTCACGGATTATGCCCTGGAACATGCCGACAAATATGTGCAAATCCCCATGCACGGCTTCACGGAGAGCTTCAATATCAGCGTCTCGGCAGCCTTGCTGATGTACACCCTGACGCACCGTCTCCACCAAATGACTGACGTGAATTGGCATCTCACCGAGGATGAAAAACAAAAGGCTCGCCTTGAATGGTCACGGCGAACCTTGAGTCGGATGAAGCAATACGAACGGAAATTCAACGAAATCCACCCGGAGTTTAGGTGAGACTCTCACCTCTCAACTCTGCACCACAGCCTCCACATCAGCCAGCCCCAAGCGAAAAACAACATGTAAAAAATCCATTTGGGGACTGAGGTCTGATAGGCGCCGTCACGGTCGATTTCAGCGTATTGATCCGTGGGGATGTCAGCGTAGAAATAGGCCCCTGCGCCGAAGTCGTAGCCTTCGACGAGACCAAGCTGGTTGGCCATGATCCAGCCGGCCAAGAACAAAGCGATTACCACCACGACGATGGTAATCACTTTGAACGATTTATGGTTTTTGTCCATTATTTGAACATGTCAAGCACCGGAACCTCGAAGACGACGCCGGAGAGTAGGAACCACACGGCAAACAAAGTGAGAAGGATGTTGAACACCTGTCCCACGATGTAGAGCCAGAGCACTTTGCCGCCTTGCATCTGCTTGAAGAGGCTCTTGAAGTTGGTGTCGAGGCCGATACTGGTGAAAGCCAGCACGAAGGCCCAGTTCTTGTATTGGTCGAGGACGCCGTTGATGGACTTCACGGTAGCGCCGTCGGTAAGCGGCAGGACGATGAAGGAAGCGACCAACGAGGCCACGAAGAAACCGATGATGAACTTCGGGAAGCGGTTCCAGATCTCGCCGGCACCGACCTTGCGGTCGTCGGTCTTGTCGACCTTGGTGGCAAAGAAAATGGCCACGAAGAAGGCGATGAAGCCGATGAGGATGTTCTGGATGGACTTCACGAGGACGGCAGCCTGCTCGGCTTCTTCGCCGAGGGCGTTGCCGGCCAACACCACAGCGCCCGTTGAGTCAACGGTACCGCCGATGAGGGCGCCGCCCATGAGCTGGTTCATGCCGCAGGCGCGGATGATCATGGGCTCGAATACCATCATCAAGATGGTGAAGATGATGGAGATACTGATGGCCAGCGAGAGGTCTTCCTTCTTGGCCTTGGCGGCAGCACCCGTGGCGATGGCCGCGCTGGTGCCGCACACCGAAGTGGCGGAAGCCAACGTGATGACCAACGGTTTATTGCCAATCTTCAAGACCTTGGTTCCGAACCACCACATGAAGATGATGACAATGGGGGTGACGATCCAGGCGATGCCGAGACCGTAAAGACCGAACTTGGCAATGTTGCTGAACAGCACCGAGAAGCCCATGATGACCAAACCGGTCTTGATGTAGAACTCGGTCTTGATGGCGGGTTTTAGCCAATTCGGAGTGCCGACGGTGTTGGAGATCAATAGGCCGATAAGCAGTGCCCAGAAGGCCCACTCGAGGTACATCTTCAAAGTGCTCTCAGCGCTCACCATGCGTACGATGATGGAGACGATGAACAACACGATGAAGGCCGGGATGAATTTACCCACTTTCTCGCCGATCAGCTTGATGCCGATGGTGAATAGGACGCCTAACACCAGGAAGGTGCGGAGCAGATTGCCCCAAAAAGCACCGTTCAACTGGGCGGCCAACGATTTCTTCTCTTCCACGTTCTCCCACCAGTGCCAAGTGCCGAACTTGGCGGCGGAGAAGTCGAACGAACCAGTGAGGACGGCGATGCAACCGATGGCGATCACGATGAAGCCGATCCATACGGCCAGCCAGTCCTCTTTTTTCCAAAGGTTGCTGGTTTTATTATTACTCATAATTCTTTCTCCTTACTTCTGTCTTCTGATTAAAACTTATAACTTAAAATTCCGACCACGCGGTGTGCGTTATCGCCGACTTCTGGCTGGATCAGTGAGTAGTCGAGCTTGAAGTTGAGCGACTTCACCGGCCAGTAGTTGATGCCGACAGTGTAGTAGGTCTTTCCTCCCTTTTCAAGGTTGGTGTCTTTGGTGAAATACTCGTAGCGCAGCACGGGCATCAACTTTTGGCTCTTGTCCTTGCCCAACAGGAAGTTGTAGCCAGCGACGGCGTAATAGCCTTTGCTGAGCCAGTATTCTTCAATGTCCTTGCCTTCGCTGTCGACGCTCGCATAGCCGGTGGTGCCGTCAAGGTATTCGGCCCGAACCACGATGCTGCCGTCATCGTATTGTGCGCCGGCTGCCCAACGGTTGCGTTTGCCGTTGTGGATGTCGTCGTTGTCATACCAGCCGTAGTAGTATGAACCGCTGAGGGTCAGCTCCTTCAGCATGGGATGAATCTCGAGCTTGCCGACAAAGTCCTTGCGGTTGTTGTTGTCGGTGGTGTTGACGCCAGAGCCGTTGAACACGCCGAAGCTGTATTTCACCAAGGAGAAGTCCTTGCCTTCCAATTGGATAAGGTCGCCGGTGGCCATGATACCCAAGTCACGGCCAAGGGACTTGAGACCACAAACATCGCTATACCCGACAAGGTGCTGAACAGCTTCGCCGTAGTCGAAGATCTCGAGGTTGACGGGGTTGATGGGGCTTTCGATGGAGAAGGGGGTCTTGAACTGACCAACTTGGATGGCAAATGCCTTGCAGGGTTTGTATTTCACAAAGGCGTCAACCATCATCGGCGAACGGCTGAAGTCGCCCTGGATCTTATAAGTCAGGTTCTTGGCCAAAGTGCCTTCAAAAGAAATACGGACACGGCGGGCACGGAAGGTGTTGTCCTGCATTTTGCCGTCTTTGTCGAGGTTACCTTGCCATAATCCCTGTACGAAGCCTGAGATTTTTGGCGTTCTGTCGATTTTCTCCTCCTGAGCGTTGAGGCAGAATGGAAGCGCTAAAGCGAGCACTCCAAGCAAATAACGAAAGTTGTGTTTCATAGTGGAAATAAATTAAATAAAATTCTGTTATTTTCAATGAATACGCAGCAAAAGTAGTAAAAATATTGATAGTATAACCTTTGATAGTAAATATATTTACTATTTACTGCAAAAAAAAGTCAGATGTGACTTCTGACTTTGTCGAATGAGATCTTGAACCACTCGGTGTACTGCTCTGGATGGGCTTTCATGTCGTCGGCGATGGCGTCGAGGCTCATGTATTTCCACGAAGCTACCTCGTCGGTATTGATGACGGGGGTGTCGTCGCTTTGACCGAAGAACACGTGGTCGTATTCATGCTCGATGAGGCCCAGTCCGACGGGCGCCTTATAAATAAAGGTGAAGACCTCGTGCATGTCGCAGGTCATGCCCATCTCTTCCTGAAGTCGACGGGCCGTGGCGTTCTCGAGGGTCTCGCCTTGCCTTGGATGGCTACAGCAGGTATTGGTCCATAGGCCGGGGGAGTGGTATTTCGAAAAAGCCCGTTGCTGCAAGAGTAGCTCGCCCTTCGAATTGAATAGGAATATGGAAAAGGCTCGGTGGAGTCGGGGCACGATGTGTGCCGCCATCTTCTCCATGATGCCGATCTGCTGGTCTTGTTCGTTGACGAGGATGACTTCTTCCATCATACGTTGAATCTAATGTTAAGAATATCACCATCTTGCACTACGTAGGTCTTGCCTTCCACGCGGAACTTGCCGGCTTCCTTCACTGCGGCCTCCGAGCCGTATTTCAGGAAATCCTCGGTGCTCATCACCTCGGCGCGGATGAATCCACGCTGCAAGTCGCTGTGGATGGCGCCTGCGGCGATGGGTGCCGTGTCGCCCACGTGGATGGTCCAGGCGCGGGTCTCGTCGGGACCGGTGGTGAAGAACGAGTGCAAGTTCAAGGTATGATAGGCGGTGCGCACCAGCTTGTTCACGCCGGGCTCGCTCAAACCGGCATCCTCCATGAAAAGTTGACGGTCGTCGGCATCCAGCTCGGCGATTTCAGCTTCTAGCTTTCCAGCGATGATCAGCATGTCCTGATCTTCCTTCAAGGCGGCTTTCACAGCCTCGGAATATTTGTTGCCCGTGGTGGCAGAGGCGTCGTCGACGTTGCATACATAGATGATGGGCTTGGCGGTCAGCAGCTGGAGGTCCTGGATGTATTTCCGGTCATCGGGATCGACCTTGGCGTCGCGGGCATTGCCCATGTTTTCAAGCACTTCCTTGTAAACGCTGAGCACATCGAAGGCTTTCTTGTTGTCCTTCTCGCCGTTTTTCAGCAGCTTCTGCACGCGTTCCAGCTTACGGGTGACCAGGTCGAGGTCGCGCACCTGCAGCTCCAGGTCGACGAGTTCCATGTCACGCACGGGATCCACGCTGCCCTCGCTGTGGGGAATGTTGGGATCGTCGAAGCAACGCAGCACGTGGATGAGGGCATCCATGGTCTGCACCTCGGCAAGCAGCTTGTTGCCCACGCCTTGGCCTCCCTTGCTCAAACCGGGCAAATCCACGATCTCCACCGTGGCGGGTACGATGCGTTTTGAATGTGAAATGTTGTCGATGAGCTTCAAACGGTCGTCCACCACCTCGCACATGCCGATGTTGGACTTCGAGGCGAAGCCGATCTCCGCCTTAGTGTTTGATATACAGTTGAATATGGTGGTCTTGCCAGTGGTCGACAGACCGATGATTCCGCAATTGAGTGCCATGTTTCAGAGGTTTTGATGCTGCAAAAATAATGAATTAAAACTTATCACCCGCGTTCCAGTCGATTTGTTTGTAGTCCGGCACCTTGAACTGGGAGTTTTCCTGATGATTCCGGATGTATTTCAAACCGATCTTCCACAGCTTGATGTCGCCCCAGATGAAGAGGATGAAAATCGGGATCATCCAGAGTTCCGAAACTGTGTCGGTGATCATCAACAGCCAGTCGAAAAGACCGTGGGCCAACACCGCGCCGAAAAGCCCTGCCATCAGGTAGCCGAAGCGGCCTTTGGGTTTGAATTTTGCCAAGGAGAAGAAATAGCCCATGATGACGCCAAAGAGGAAGTGTCCCGGAACGGACAGCAAGGCGCGCACGATGCCTGTGCCAATGCCGCCTTCGAAGACGTACATGATGTTCTCAACGCAGGCGAAACCCAGTCCCACGAAAGTGGCATACACGATGCCGTCCAAGTATTCGTTGAAGTTCTTGTTCCACCAGATGGTCAGGAAGAGGATGACAAATTTACATAGCTCCTCGCAGAATCCGGCCTCGATGAAGGCGGAATAAAACACGGTGTCGGAATAAACGATGTTGTTGATCAAGGAGACCAATGCGAGATCAAGCGGGATGGCGACCATGCCCCCGATGAAGGCCCGGATCAGCAGTCCCAGCGGCTCCTTCTCGTATTTGTCCTGACGGTAGATGTAGACCATCAGGATGACCACTGGCAGGACGGACAATGTCAACAGAATGATGCCCATGTTGAAACTGGTTTTGTTATTTTTAGGCAAAATTAAGAATTCTTGGCTCTATTTGGCTGAAAAAATCTAATTTTGCAAAAAAAATGTGTCATGCAAGAAATGATTCTCATTCTTGACTTTGGCTCCCAGGTGACCCAGCTGATTGGTCGCCGTCTCCGCGAGCTGAACGTCTATTGCGAAATCCATCCGTTCAATAAGGTTCCAGCCATCGGCGACAACGTGAAAGGCGTCATCCTGAGCGGCAGTCCCTACTCAGTTCGCGACGCCCAGGCACCCTTCGTCGACCTGACCGGCATCAAGGGCAAGTTGCCGCTGTTGGGCATCTGCTATGGCGCCCAGTTCATGGCACAACACTTTGGTGGTGAGGTCAACGGAAGCATCGCCCGCGAGTATGGCCGCGCCATGTTGAAGGTGGTGGATCAGGAGTCACCGCTGTTTGCCAAGGTGAGCCCGACCAGCCAGGTGTGGATGAGCCATGGCGACACCATCGCTAAACTACCCGCTGGAGCTCGCGTCATCGCCTCGACCGACGATGTGGTGAACGCCGCCTACAAGATCGATGGGGAAGAGACCTACGCCGTTCAGTTCCATCCCGAGGTGTTCCACACCAATGAAGGACCGCAGATTTTGGCGAACTTTGCCCTTGGCATCTGTGGCTGCAAAGGCGACTGGACTCCGGCATCGTTTGTGGAGAACACTGTGGCCAGTCTGCAAAAACAGTTGGGTAACGACAAGGTCATCCTCGGCCTCTCAGGCGGCGTTGACAGCACTGTGGCTGCCGTCCTGCTGAACAAGGCTATCGGTAAAAACCTGACCTGCATTTTCGTCGACAATGGCTTGCTTCGCAAGAATGAGTTTGAGGATGTGCTCGATTCCTATAAGGAGATGGGCTTGAACGTGATCGGCGTCCATTCGGGTCATCTGTTCCTCGAGAAGCTGAAGGGCGTCACCGATCCTGAAGCCAAGCGCAAAGCCATTGGCTCCACCTTCATCGACGTGTTCGATGCCGAGGCGCAGAAGATCGAAGGCGCGCGTTGGCTGGCCCAAGGCACCATCTATCCCGATGTCATTGAGAGTGTGAGCGTTAACGGCCCGAGCTGCAAGATCAAGTCGCACCACAACGTGGGTGGCTTGCCTGAGAAGATGAACCTGAAGATCGTGGAGCCGCTGCGTACCTTGTTCAAGGACGAGGTTCGCCGTGTGGGTCGGTCCTTGGGCATCAAGCGTGAGCTCATCGGTCGCCATCCTTTCCCTGGACCGAGTTTGGGTATCCGCATCCTGGGTGAGGTCACCGAGGAGAAGCTCCGCATCTTGCGTGATGCCGACGACATCTTCATCAAGAGCTTGCGCAGCTGGCCATGCGAGTTGCCGAGCGCCTCGTATCCCAACGAGATGGCCGACAACCTCTACGACAGTATCTGGCAGGCAGGCACCATGCTCCTTCCAGTGAAGTCAGTCGGTGTGATGGGCGACGAGCGTAGCTATGAATACACTATAGCCCTTCGAGCAGTGATCTCCACCGACGGCATGACCGCCGACTGGGTGCATTTGCCATACGAGTTCCTTGCCAGAGTGTCGAACGACATCATCAACAAGGTCAAGGGCGTTAACCGCGTGTGTTACGACATTTCTTCGAAGCCGCCAGCGACGATCGAGTGGGAATAACGGAGAAAACTTGGAAAAGCGTAAAAATTGATACGAAAAAATATTGGAAAAGCGTATAATTTTTACGCTGTTTTTCTTGGAAAAGCGTATCTTTGCAGCATAAAAACATCGCAACATGCTGAAAAGGAAGATACAAGACTATATCGAACGTTATCTGACCAGTAATTCCAACAAGCTGCTCGTCATCGATGGTGCGAGACAGATTGGCAAGTCCTTCATCATTCGCGAAGTTGGGCAACGCTTGTTTCCCAACTACATCGAGGTGAATTTCGCCAATGACAAGAACGGCGCAAAGGTTTTCATGGATGCCAATACCGTTGAGAAGTTTTATTTCCAGTTGAGCACCATCGCAGGCGACAAGATGCACGAGAAGGCCAACACCTTGGTCTTTTTGGATGAGATTCAGGCCTATCCGCATTTGCTTACCTTGGTCAAGTTTCTTAAGGAGGATGACCGCTTTACTTACATTGCCAGTGGGTCACAGTTAGGTGTTACATTAAGACAAACCGTTTCCATCCCCGTCGGAAGTTTAGAGATAAAACACATGTACCAACTTGACTTTGAGGAGTTTTTGTGGGCAAATGGTTTCGGGGAAACTGCCATAGCCGAGTTGAACAGGAAATTCAAGGCTAACGAATCTTTGGATGAGAACCTGCATATACGAATGCTTGACTTGTTTAAGCGGTATTTGTTGATAGGCGGAATGCCCGATGCTGTCAACGAATACCTGAATTCGAGAAACATCGTGGAAGTCAGGAAGATACAAGAGATTATCCATCACCTTTATGGCCTTGATGCCTCACAATACGATGAGGAACACAAACTCAAAATCATGAGCGTTTACAACATGGTCCCTTCCAATATGGAGAACAAGAAGAAACGCGTGGTGTATAAGGCGATTGAGGGAGGAGACAAGCGTTGGAAAGACTATGCCGACGAGATTGATTTTCTGGCCAGTTCAGGTATCACTTTGGCGGTGAAAGCCATTTCGTTGCCATCGTTCCCCTTGGTGGAATCGGCAAGCAAAAACTTGATTAAGCTGTATCTCAACGATGTGGGGCTTCTCACCAACGTTCTGTACCGGCATGAGGTTTCTGCTGTGTTGAATGACAAATTGAGCGTGAACTTGGGTAGCGTATATGAAAGCGTTGTCGCTTCAGAGCTGAAAGCGCATGGTCATGAGTTGTTCTATTACGACAACAAGGCCAAAGGCGAAGTGGATTTCATCGTTGACGATTACGAAAGCCTCTCTGTGTTGCCTATCGAAGTGAAATCAGGGAAGGACTATCAGATACATCATGCCTTGAATGTCTTTGCCGCCAACGAGGATTATAAAATCAACAGAGGTATCGTGTTGTCTAACGAACGGATAGTACATTCCAAAGGCATTATCACTTATTTGCCGATATACTATGTGATGTTTCTTGAGCACCGCGTGCCGGAAGAGATACTTTTATAGTTTTGGGCGGTTGTGGTTAAAAAGTTGTTACGACATCTCGTCGATAGGC
Organism: Bacteroidales bacterium; assembly: GCA_017645245.1. GTDB lineage: Bacteria > Bacteroidota > Bacteroidia > Bacteroidales > F082 > Limimorpha. The sequence continues at coordinate 4,530 of JAGCPG010000098.1, read as the reverse complement.
TTTGCCACAAATCCTATCTGGTAAACATGACCGGAGCCTCCTATCGTGTCAAGGAAACAAAAAAAATCATCAATAAAGCTAATGTTTAACCAACTTCTCGTAACTTTGCATCACTCACCCTAAGTAGTATACTTTTAAATTATTTTTTGGTATACTTTATCGGTACTATTTACATAGTTATTTTCGCTGCAAAGGTAATATCGTATTTTCGATTTGTCAAGTGTTTTTTATATATTTTTTTCAATAATCATTAATAATTATCCACAATTAATATTAATAAAAAACGAGGATTGTTTTATGTTTTTAATAATAACCCCCAATACCTATTTATTAATAATTGCTCATATTCCAAATTGTTTTATTATCTTTGTGCCCATAAACGGCTATGTGCTTTAAACATATAACTCGTTGAAAACGTGAAAGATGAAAAACAAAATTTGGATATTATTGTTATTTTTGTCGGTAATGGTTCCGACCGCGGTCCATGCCCAAGTGCAGGTTGAGCGCTCCAAGGAGATCGTTACCATCAGCGACAAACAGTATTACATGCACCATGTGAAACGGGGCGAGACGCTGTATGGCATCTCGAAGGCTTATCAGGTGACCGAAGCGGAGATCCTGAGACTCAACCCCGAGATCAACGACCTGGGACTTCAAGCCGAAATGGTCATCGGAATACCCCTGGTGACCGAAGAACCTCAAACGGTGACGCCTTTGCCGTCGGGACTCCCCATCACGGATGACGACGAATTTGGCGAAGGCTACATCATCCACACGGTGAAAGAGATGACGAAGACCCGCCACCTGGTGAAGGACTGGAATGTCGACGAGAACGAGTTTCGCCAGCTGAATCCTTCGGTGGGATCTTATGTCTTTGTGGGTCAGAAGGTTTTGATCCCTATGGCTGGCGCGCATCCCAAAACGCCACAAACCACTGAATCTCAAACTGTTCAGATGGATTCGACCATCGTCAACCCCAATGCTGAGGGAGGGGACACGGTGTTGGTTGAGCAACCCGTTGAATGTGTTGCCTCTGCCGAAAACAAAAACCGACAGTATCGCGTGGCGCTGCTGGTGCCGCTTTATCTCAATGAAATCGATAAGCTTGACTTGGCGAAAGACAAGATCGAGAAGACCAAGAACGCCCGAGCCTTGAAGTTCCTTCAGTTTTATGAAGGTTTCATGATGGCCGTGGATTCCTTGACGGAGCACTGTGGCTTGCGACTGGATTTGACCGTGATCGACGTCAACGAGAACGTGGCGGGAGCCAATGCCGCCGTGAATCAACTGCACAACGAATCGGTCGATTTGATTGTGGGACCGTTCTTCAGCAAGTCGTTTGCTGTGGTTCAGGACTATGCCTTGCAACATAACATAATGATTGTCAATCCATTGTCGGAACGTGAGAGTATCCTGACGAATGGGCCCAACGTGGTGAAGCTGAAGCCCAGCCCACAAGCCATGGTGACGGAACTTGCCACGCTGATACGGCAGCAATACCCCAAAGCCAAGGTGACCTTGCTCGTCGAGGAAGGGAAGCACGACCATGAGATCGTGAACGCTGTGGATCGGATGTTGAGCGATTTGGTGCCCCGCGAGGTGCAGCTATCGAACGCCGAGATACACGACCTGATCATCCGTGAGAGCCAACGCCGCAATATGGGCAAGCGTGTTCTTTCCACCTTGGAGGTGGAGGGTCAGGTCTTCTCCACCAAGATGCTGAGCGAGAATCCCGACGGGGTGGTGTATTTCGACAATCCTTACCAACGCCTGACGCTGTCAGACGCTGATATGAACGTGTTCAAAGACGGCCTTTCCTCGGCCCGCGATAATGTTTTGGTGGCCTACGGTGAAGACGTGGTATTTGCTACTAAAATATTGAACAATATCAACAAATCGACACAAAAATTCCCCATCACGCTGATCGGTTTGCCCAATTGGGAACAGTTCGACAACTTGCTGGTGGAGAACCTGTTGAACATGAACGCCATCTACTTCAACGATCATTTTGTCGACTACAACGATTCGGTCGTCTTGAAGTTCGTTGACGATTTCCGCCTGAAATACGAGAGCGAGCCGATGGAGTACGCTTTTCAGGGCTTTGACGTCGGCTGGTATTTCCTGAATTACCTGATGCAGTATGGCACCCAGTCGGTGGAATGTCTGCAGGACTACCATCTGCCTTTGTTCGCCACGAGATATTATTTCGATAAGAGAAGGCGTGAGGACGGCTTGGAGAACCGTTATTGGAACATCTATCAATACGACAGCCAAACCATTGAGTTGAAGCCGATTATGATCCATCAGGAGGAAGAGTGAAATGAAATCGTTTTGGACTTTGTGCTGCGTTGTTCTGGTGGCCTTTTTGGCGTCGTGTGACGACCATGTCACTGTCAAGAAGGACTATTGGGAGAATGGCAACCTGAAGTCGGAACTGCGTTACGTGGACGGCAAATTGAACGGCGTCAGCAAGTGGTTTCTGATGACCGGGAGACCCCAGATGGAGGTGACTTACAAGGACGACAAGATGGACGGCCTTTCGAGGCGTTGGCACGAGAACGGCAACATCATGGAGGAGTCGTGGTACAAGGACGGCGTTCAGGACAGCGTTAACCGCATTTACTCCTTGAAAGGCTCCCTGATCGAGGAGACGTACTATGTAGGCGGTGCCTTGAACGGGGATGTCAAACGTTGGTACGACAATGGGCAGGTCTATCAGGAGGGCCAGTACGCGGATGGCATGATGGACGGCAGCTGGCTGGTGTTTTATTCGGACGGCAACTTGGCAGCCAAGGCCGATTTCGACAAGGGTACGGGGACCCAGGTGAGTTACGATCACTCTGGATATAAATGTCTGGTTACCAATTATTTCGAAAACGAAAAACATGGGAAGGAAACCTATTACAATCCCGACGGAAGGGTGACGAGGATTGCCGTTTACGAGTACGGAGAATGGGTCGGTGACGAGTTGAATTGATTCCCGAAAAATATTTTCAGTTTTATTTCTTTTTTTGATTTTAAAGTGCTACTTTTGCACCGAAAAATAGATAACAAACATTTATTGTTTAATAAAACCTTTTAATAATCAAGTTACTATAATGAAAGTAAATGAAATCATGACCGCTCTGGAAGCTAAGCATCCAGGCGAAAAAGAGTATTTACAGGCAGTGCGCGAAGTGCTCGAATCAATCGAAGAAGTTTACAACCAGCATCCCGAGTTCGAGAAGGCCAAGATCGTCGAAAGACTTGTTGAGCCCGATCGTATCTTCACATTCCGTGTGACTTGGGTTGACCGCAATGGTGAAGTTCAGACCAACCTGGGCTACCGCGTTCAGTACAACGCCGCTCTCGGCGCTTACAAAGGCGGCTTGCGTTTCCACAAGGCTGTGAACGTCTCCATGCTGAAGTTCTTGGGCTTCGAGCAGATCTTCAAGAACTCTCTGACCAACCTGCCTCTCGGCGGTGGTAAGGGCGGTTCCGACTTCGACCCAGTTGGCAAGACTGACGAAGAGATCATGCGTTTCTGCCAAGCTTTCATGTATGAACTTTGGAGAAACATCGGTCCTGACCAAGACTCACCTGCTGGTGACGTCGGCGTTGGCGGCCGTGAGATCGGTTACCTCTATGGCGCTTACAAGAAGCTCGCTCGTGAACACAGCACTGGCGCTCTGACTGGTAAGAGCTATGGTTGGGGTGGTTCTTTGATCCGTCCTGAGGCTACCGGTTTCGGTGCTATCTACTATGTGGAACGCATGGTGAAACAGACTGGTGACAAGATGGAAGGCAAGCGTATCGCCCTCTCAGGCTTCGGTAACGTGGCTTGGGGTGCCGCCATCAAGGCTACCGAACTCGGCGCTAAGGTTGTTGCTCTGTCAGGTCCCGACGGCGTTTGCGAACTGCCGAACGGTATCGACAAGGAAATGATCGACTACATGCTCGAGATGCGTGCCTCCAACCGTAACAAGGTTGAGGACATGGCCACCAAGTTCCCCGGCAAGGCTAAGTTCACTGCTGGCAAGAAGGCTTGGATGGTGAAGTGCGACATCGCATGCCCCTGCGCTTTCCAGAACGAACTCGCTGAAGAAGACGCTAAGGAACTGATCGCCAATGGTGTGAAGTACGTTGCTGAAGTCTCCAACATGGGCTGCCAGCCTGGTGCAATTGCTGCATTCCAAGCTGCTAAGATCCCGTTCGGTCCTGGTAAGGCTGTCAACGCTGGTGGCGTTGCTACCTCAGGTCTGGAAATCTGCCAGAACGCTGGTCACATCAACTGGACTGCTCCTGAAGTTGACCAGAAGCTCCACAAGATCATGAACGACATCTATGACATGTGCGTGAAGTATGGTACTCAAGCTGACGGCACCATCAACTATGTGAAGGGTGCTAACATCGCCGGCTTCATGCGCGTTGCCAACGCCATGCTCGCTCAGGGTATCATCTAATCCTTAAGTTCTAAGGTTTTCGCAAAGGCGGCCATAGGGCCGCCTTTGCTTTTAATTCCAACCAATAAATGAAACAAACCACCCTCTG
>JAGCPG010000097.1 GCA_017645245.1 Bacteroidales bacterium | reverse complement strand
TGATGGGCAAGAAAATTTGCCCATGATTTGCCCATAGGAATCTAAAAACATGCAAAGATATGAATAAATAATGGAAAATGCAAGTTATTGATAAAGAAATATTTAAATATATTTATAACTCATTGGAAACGAGCCATAAGGCCTCTTTTCTGCTTTGGGAGCAGGGGGTCGAAGGTTCGAATCCTTTTGCCCCGACAAAATGAAAATCAGGGAGTTACGAAGATTTGTGACTCCTATTTTTTTGTCCATTTGTATGCCTGGCTGTTTTGGTTGAAACCTCCTAATAAATGATGACGCGACCTCACTATAATACCCATCAATAGGGATTCCAAGGTTTTGGGAATGGCCGTTACTTTGCAGCCGTAATTAAGCTTATTGTCATGGAACATCATCATCATCATCACCATCATTCCGCACCAGCACAATCGCTGAACGGCATTTTCATCCTGTCCATCATCCTCAACGGATTGTTTGTGCTTATCGAGGCGGGCGTGGGTCTTTGGCAGGACTCACTCTCCTTGCTCAGCGACGCGGGACATAACCTCAGCGATGTGTTCAGTTTGGTGCTTGTATTGATTGCGTTTCGCTTGGCCAAAGTGCAGCGAAACGAACGTTTCACCTACGGCTACCGCAAGTCCACCATCCTCATATCGCTGCTGAATGCCGTCATCCTGTTGGTGGCCGTCGGTGCCATCGTCATCGAAAGCATCCACAAATTCAGCGAACCGACGGATGTGAACGGCATCGCCGTGTCGTGGACGGCAGGCGTTGGCATCGTCATCAACGGCGTGACAGCCTTGCTGCTGATGCGAGGACAGAAAAACGACCTTAACGTGCGTGGCGCCTTTCTGCACATGGCTGCTGACACTTTGGTGTCGGTCGGTGTGGTCATCAGCGGCATCGTCATTGCTTACACAGGTTGGACCATCATCGACCCGATTGTGTCGCTCGTCATCGCCGCTGTCATCCTCTTCTCCACCTGGGAGCTGCTCTCCGACAGCCTGAGGCTTGCAGTGGACGGCATCCCCGACGGGGTGAATTTGCAGGAGATAGAACAGCTTATCGCTGAAGACGAGCATGTGAAGGACACGCATCATATCCACGTGTGGGCCATCAGCACCACCGAAACAGCACTCACGGCGCATGTGGTCGTTGATGACCTCGCTTCTTGGCCACAAATCTCAGAACGCCTCAAACACGAGCTTTCAGAGCATGGCATAAGTCATGCCACTCTCGAACCTGAGACGCTCGATTGCCATTGTCACGACCGAGAGTGTTGAGTGAAGCTATTTCCCGATGCAGAAACGGCCGAAAATGGATCCCAGCACCTCGTCGGTGGTGATTTCACCGGTGATGGAACCGAGATAATATAAGGCTTCACGGAGGTCTTGGGCAACCAGGTCGGTGGGGATGCCGTCATCCAAACCTTTAGAGACCGCCGAAAGGCTCTCCGAGGCATGTTTCAAGGCTTCGAAATGACGTACATTGGTGACTAAGACCTCGTTCTGGGTACCCATCAGCTTCTTCCCTATTTCCACAAGTTTTTCACGCAACAGATCAAGGCCTTCGCCAGTTTTGGCGGAAATCAAAAGGTCGGTATCATGTGCCGGTTTTTGGCACAAGTCGGACTTGTTGAGCAACAGCAGAAGGGTCTGATGGCTTTGATCCACCTTCTCAAGGATGGTTTGAGCGGCTGTTCTTTGAGCCTGAGCGTCTTTTGTGGCATCAATCAAACCCAACACGATGTCGGCTTCGTTGAGCTTTCGCAACGTGCGCTCGATGCCGATCTTCTCTATGGTTTCATCCGTCTCGCGGATGCCAGCGGTGTCGATGAAACGGAACAGGATGCCATCCAAGTTCATCACCTCCTCGATGGTGTCGCGGGTGGTGCCGGCGATGTCGGAAACAATGGCGCGGTCCTCCTCCAGCAAGGCGTTCAGCAAGGTCGACTTGCCCGTGTTGGTCTCACCTACGATGGCCACCGGAATGCCATTCTTGATGGCATTACCCTGCTTGAACGAGGCGATCAACTTGGCGATATGGCTTTGCGTTTCACCCAACAAGGACTTCAGTTGTGTACGGTCGGCAAACTCCACATCCTCTTCGGAGAAGTCCAATTCAAGTTCAATCAATGATGTGATCTCCAATAATTTAGATCTTAATACTTGAAGTTCTTTGGAAAATCCACCCTTCAGCTGGTTCATGGCCAAACGGTGGGCTGCCTCACTCTGCGAAGCGATGATGTCAGCCACCGCCTCAGCCTGCGCCAGGTCAAACTTCCGGTTGACGAAAGCCCTGCGGGTAAACTCGCCCGGCATGGCCATCCTAGCCCCTGCCTCCACCAAAAGCTCCAATAGACGTTGTTGGATGAAGACGGAACCATGCACGCTGATTTCGACGGAATCTTCACCTGTGAAGGAATGGGGCGCTTTAAAGAAGGTCACGACCACTTCGTCAAGTACGTCATCATTACAAATGATCTGACCGTAGTAAGCCCGATGGCCTTCAATCCGCTCTTTCGGGAACGGTTTGCCATTGCGGTAAAACAGGCGGCAGACGATGTCGTGCGACTGGGGACCCGAGAGCCTGACTACCGCGATGGCGCCCATCCCAGGGGCGGTCGCCACGGCGCAAATGGTGTCGTCGGATAAAAAACTGGTTCTCATAGTGAAGATTTTGTTGGCAAAGATAGTCTATTTTGTAATTTTGCACACATGAAACGCTATTTTATCCATCTGGCTTACAACGGCGCCAATTACTGCGGATGGCAGATCCAGCCGCAGTCGCCCAGCGTTCAGGCGGAGTTGGAGCGTTGCCTCAGCTTGAAACTCGGCCAAACCACCAGCGTCACCGGCTGCGGCCGTACCGACACCGGCGTCCATGCCAGGAACTATTATGCCCATTTCGACTTCGAGGGCGAGATCAAAGATTGCCAAGACCTCACCTATCGTCTGAACATGTTCCTGCCTGCCGACATCGCGGTGTATCGCATTTGGGAGGTCTCCCCTGGCCTGCACGCCCGTTTCGACGCGGTGGCGCGCACCTATCATTACTACATCAGCCCGACGAAAAACCCGTTCCATCAAAACGACAGCTATTATCTGTATGGCGATCTCGACGTGTCCAAGATGCAGCAAGCCGCCGACTTGTTGTTTGAATACACAGATTTCACCAGCTTCAGCAAGCTGCATACGCAGGTGAAGACCAACAACTGCAAGATCATGGAAGCCCGATGGTTTGAACAGGACGGGCTGCTGGTGTTCCGCATCAAGGCCGACCGGTTCCTCCGCAATATGGTCCGCGCCATTGTGGGCACTTTGCTTGAGGTCGGCAAAGGCAAGATGAGCCTCGAGGAATTCCGCAACGTCATTGAGCGCAAGGACCGTTGCTCGGCGGGCGAATCGGTTCCTGCCCATGCCCTTTTCCTCGAAGCCGTGGATTATCCCGAAACATCCAAATAGTCTTTTATCCTAGGATACAACAACTTGATATTCAAACTGTTGATGTAACCATACGAGGGTTTACCTTCATGCATCATGCCATCACCCTTGCCGTAACGCAACCGCAGCGACTGGACGGCTTGGGCATTGGGAATTGCATCCAAGGCTTTGTTGTAAAACTCCATCAGCAAGTCGTAGAGCCGTTCAAACTCATTGACGATGCGGTCGCGCATCAAGCCGTGAGGAGCATCCAGGTCAAGCGTGGTGCCTGCCTCCTGATACAGGATGAACTCCAAAAAGCGATCCTTTTGCCGCTTGGTGCAGACCCGATAGGTCACCGGCTGCATGTCTAAGGCATGGGCCATGGCCTCTTGCGGGATGGCTTTGCTGTGGTCCAAAAATGAGAGCAACATGCGGTAAAACACAAATAGGTTCCTGGCCTTGAACTGCTGGTCGGCGTAAGCGATCGCCGTGGCCAGAAACAGGATCATGGTCTCGTTGGTCAAGCCGCCTTCCTCTTCCCTTGAGGATAGGCAAACCTGCCGTAGCAAGGCTTTTCGCTTGAACTCCTCTTTGGCCCTGTTGAGCAGGAAATGGCGGTAGGTCGACACCGTCCAGCCAAAGAAAGTCCGCTTGTTCTGGATGTTTCCGACGATGCCGAAAGGCTGATGCCCGCTGTCGTATAGATAAAGGAAATAGTCGTCGAGCGTATCCTCAAAGTCATCGCTCAAACCGAAGCCATGCAGTTCGTGGACTGCCTTCAAGGCCTTTCCCAATCGCCGTTTCAGGAGATAATAAACCGCCTCGGAGCTGCCGGACAACACCCGATCATAATAGGCTGACGCCGAAAGGGCATCAAATTCTTCGTTTCTTTTCATTATAATAAATCCGTAAAATTGAATACCTCAAAATTACGGATCTATTAACGGCTTTCAGCAAAGTGTTGAAAATAAATCCAAGCTATTTTTTATACAGTTTCACCTTCTTGGTGGTTGTGTTCCCCACTGCGTCCTTGACCACGATCTTCAGGTTGTTTTCGCCCGCTTTTAAATGGGAATCCACCTCGTAATACAGCAAGTCGTTCTTGGCATCGTACTGTCCCAGCAGCCAAGCGTCGTTGGCATACATGTTATAGCTATCGATACCAGTCATGTCATCGGTGATTTTAACTTTTAAAGTATTACTTGAAGTAATTGTATCGTTTTCTTTGAAATTTAATATTTTAACAACAGGAGAAATTGAATCAATCTTCAAGGCGTACTGACCCAAGGAACGCGTGGTGGTCTCCACATAGCCGTCTGCCATCATCTTGCCGCCGAGCGAGGATACCTTGCCGCTACCGTCGAAATAGGCGATGTAAAGCTTGGGGTTATTGGCCCATTTTTCCCGAGGTTTGATGCGCACCTTGAACAGCTTGAACACCGCCTGTGTCTCCTTACCGAAGCCGTAACAGCGTGAGCAGCAGCCTTTGGGGTCGGTCAGGCTGGTTTTGATCCATGAATCCTTGAAAAGCGTTCCTTTTTCAAGTTCCACTTGAAAATCCTCGATGGTGATCTCGCTGTTGAGGCTGCCGTCGGCTTTCACGAAATAACTGCTGCGTGAAATCATCTCTTTTTCAATCGTAACTGGCTTAGTACCAACAAGTTTAAAGGATGCCGAAGAGATGTTACCAGCATAATCGCCAATCTTGAAGCAGACATTCACGGTATCGCCTTCCTGAACGCGCACCACGCCGTTTTTCTTCACATACATCGAAAGCTTGTTGAAAGGATCCACCTCGGTGCGCACATAGCGGTTGCCTTTTTCCTTGTAGCGTTGGTAATCGATCAAGCTGTTGACGTATTTGGGCTCGCTGTAGGAGAAACTGTCGCACTCGACCTTGAATCGCAGCACGTCATCCAGATAGAGTTCGTAGGTGTAGGGACCGTTCTTGTTGGTGGAGCTGCCCACCTGGTCGTCGGTGTTGATGCCGAAAGCGATGCGACCGTTGGCGTGGACGAAGTCCTTATCCTTGAAATACAGGGGTTGGTCCTTCCCTTCCACGGTCGAAGTGTCATCAACAGGATACACCGCTAGGCCCTTGATGTTGGGTTTGACGTCATCTTTGACGGGCAATCCAAAATACAGCGGGTTGACCGGCTTCTCACTCTTGGTATGGCGCAACTCGTAGTGTACATGCGGTCCTCCAGAGCCTCCCGTGTTACCCGAATAGCCAATAAAGTCGCCTGCTTTGATCGGGAAGGTTTCCTTCGAGAGAAAAATGCTCGCCGCAAAAGCCTTATTGCGATACTGGTAGTCCTTGACATATTTGGCAATCTCCTTGTTGAACCGCTGCAAGTGGGCATAAACGGAGGTGTAGCCGTCGTTATGGGTGATGTAAATGACGTTGCCGTATCCGTAGGGCGACACGCCGATGCGGCTAACGTAGCCGTCAGCTACCGCATAGACGTTTTTACCCTCCACGCCTTGCGTCTTGATGTCAACGCCGGCATGGAAGCTATTGTTGCGCAACTCGGCGAAAGTGGCGCTCAAATACACCGGAATGTCCACCGGCGATGGATACTGCGGAAACGATTCTTGTGCCTTGATGCCCATCGACAGCAGCACACAGGCCATGATTAATCCAATTTTCTTCATCAAGAAATTATTTTGACGCAAATATACCACTATTAAATAAATATCTATCTTTGCAAACATAGATATTTTCGAGAAAAAATGAACTATTATAGCACCCGAAAAAAGAAAGTTAAACCTTTTGATATACCAGCTATAAGATTGGTATTCAAGCTTTTCATCGTACTTTTACTATTCTCCGTCAGCCGTTGGCTGATCTATCTTTTCAACGAGGAGTTTTTCCATCATTTGACCCTTTTGCAGGCGTTGAACCTCTATTTCTCGGGGATGCGGTTCGACCTGGTGGTCATCGCTTACGCCAACCTACCCGTCATCATTTTCCATTGCCTACCCAGCAAAGTCATCTACAACAAGGTGTTGCAGACCATTTTCAACCTGTATTTCATCATCGCCAATGCCATCATCGTTGTCTTCAACATGATCGACGTGATCTATTTCAGGTTCATCGGCAAGCGCATGACCTCGGAGTTCTTCCAGTTTTTCGGCAATTCCGACGAGAACATCTGGCCTATCGTGGGTCAGGTTTTCGTTGACTATTGGTTCATGCTGGTGCTGACGGCGCTCTTTGTCATGGTGCTGATCGTGATCTCCAAGCGTTCGCAGCTGAAGCCGGATCAAGCCGCTTCCAATTCCCGTTGGCACCTTACCCAATGGCTCTCGCTGCTGTTTTTCGTCATCGTTACGCCCATCGCCTGCCGCGGTGGCCTGCAAAACAAGCCGGTGAACATGTCAACAGCCTTGAAATATGCCGATTCACAGAGCGTTCCCATCGTGCTGAACACCCCGTTCACCATTGTGAAGAGCTCCACCAGCCAAGCCTTGAAGGAAGTGCACCATTACACGCCCGAAGAGATGGATTTCTCCCCCATCGTCTACAACCTCACCCCCAACCGTTATGTCAGCGACAGCCTTGGGTTCCAGCCCAACCTGGTCTTCATCGTGCTGGAGAGCTTCGGCCAGGAGATGATCACCTACTACAACCCATACCGTCGCTATCCGCTGACCCCATTCCTCGATTCACTGTTCGAAAAGAGTTTGACTTTCAACGGTTTCGCTAACGGACGCCGTTCCATTGAAGCCTTGCCTTCGCTGTTTTCGGGCTTGCCATCCTTGATGGATGTGGACTTCACCTCCTCCGCCTATTTTGGCAACCGTGTCGACGGCCTGGGACAGAGCCTGAAGTCGGTGGGCTACCACACTTCCATGTTCCACGGCGGCAACAACGGCACGATGAACTTCGACGTCTACGCCAAGAACGCCGGTTTCGACTATTATTACGGCCGCAACGAATACGACAACGACGACGACTTTGACGGTCGCTGGGGCATCTTCGACGGACCTTTCTTGCAGTATTGCATCCGCACTATCAACACCTTCCATCAGCCTTTCGCCACCTGCATCTACACTCTGTCGTCGCACCATCCCTACACCCTTCCGAAATACTTCGAGATGCCGCAGGAGAGCTACCTTTGGAGCGGTTTCGAGAAGACGGTTTTCTATGCCGACTGCGCCCTTCGTGATTTCTTTGCCGAAGCCGAGAAGCAGCCTTGGTTCGACAGCACCCTGTTCGTCATCACCGCCGACCATGCCAACACCGAGCATTACCTCTCGGAATACAGCAACATTTGGGGCATGTACTCCATCCCGATTGCGTTCTACATGCCGTCACAAATCGCACCCATGCGGACCAATGAGCTGGCACAGCAGGTTGACCTCAACCTCTCTATCATGTCGGCACTTGGCGTGAACGACACCGTGTTTTCCTTCGGCAGGAATGTGTTCGATTCCCTCAGCGAGCCCAACGCCATTGCCTATATCAATCAGACCTATCTCTACAGCAACGGCGTTTACCTTGTCCAGTCAGATGGCGACAACACCTTCGGGGTGTTCAACATCCAGCGCGACCGCCTGTTGGACGACAACCTGATCGACCACATCCAGTGCTCCGACTTGGCCAAGAAGATGAAGGAACGTATCCAGGAATACAACAACAGATTCATTCTCAATCAATTATATATCGACAAAGAAGCATTGCATGAACAAGCAGAAGATACGATTCATAATCAATCCGATCTCTGGCAAGACACACAGGAAGAACCTGCCCAGTCAAATTGAAGAAATATTGAATAGCAAAAGGTTCGACTTCGACATCAAGGTGTCGGAGTATGCCGGCCATTCCAAGGTGTTGGCCCAGGAAGCCATCGACCAGCATTACGACATCATCGCTGTGGCGGGTGGCGACGGCTCCATCAATGAGGTGGGCACCAAGCTGATCGGCACTGACATCGCCCTTGCCGTGATTCCCTGCGGCTCAGGCAACGGCCTCTCGCGCTGCCTCAACATCCCCCTCGATCCCATCAAGGCATTGGAGCTGATCAACCGTGATGCCGTGTGCAAGATCGACACTGTCACGGTGAACGACATGCCTTTCATCAGCATCTCGGGAACGGGCTACGACGCCCAGGTGGCCGACGACTACGCCAAGGACCGCCATCATGGCTTCAACACCTATTTCCGCTACATCGTAAAGAACTACTTCACGCTGGGCGAGAAGGAGTATACCATCCAATTGCATGGACGCGAAATCAAGACCAAGGCCTTCTTCATCTCGTTCGCCAACTCCAACCAGATGGGTTACGACGTGCCCATCTCCCCCAGGGCCTCCTTGTGGGACGGCAAGGTCGACCTGTGCATCGTCCGCAAGCCCTCGCCGCTGGAGCTGCCCATCGTCGGAAGCTTTTTCCTGAGCAAGAACATGGACAAATCGCCAAAAGTCGACATCATCCAGGTGGACGAAGCCACCATTATCCGTCCCGAGGCAGCTGTAGTGAACATCGACGGCGAGTCCATCCCGTTCGAGAAAGACCTCCATGTCAAGATCAACCCACTCTCGCTCCATGTCATCGTATAAATCCCAAAAACCGTTCCCATGATCGAAAAACTCATCAACTCCCTGACACTCTTTTTCAAAAGCGTCAATGTCAACGACTACTATTCCGCCGTCCTGGCACAAGGCATCTCCTTCATCGTGCTGCTGGGCGTGGGCATCCTGCTGATGTTTGCCGCCAAATTCATCATCAAGAAGACGGTTTACAAGGTCATCTTGAAGTCGGAGTCGAAATACGACGATGAGATCATTCACAACAAGGTGCTGATGCGACTTTGCCTGATGATCCCCGCCATCCTGATCATGAAATATCACGTCGACATCCTCCCCGACTTCCCCAATGTGCAGCATTTTGTACTTAACTGCTGCATCGTCTATATCATCGTGGTGATCACCATGGTGCTGTTTTCGGTGGTGAACGCGAGCAATGACATCTATAATATGCACCAAACCGCCAAGATGAAGCCGATGACAGGCGTGGTGCAGACCATCAAGATCATCCTCATCGTGTTCTGCGTGCTCCTGATCATCTCCTTCCTGATGGGCAAAAAGGTGAGTTCCGTCATCATCGGCTTGGGCACCTTATCGGCTGTGTTGTTGCTGCTGTTCCAAAACGTTATCCTGGGCTTTGTGGGAAGCATCCAGCTGACCGTCAACGACATGCTACGCATCGGTGACTGGATCACCATGGACAAGGCCGATGGCAACGTGATGGAGATCAACCTGACGACGGTGAAGGTTAGGAATTTCGACAACACCATCACCACCATCCCCACCTCGTCGATGGTCACCAACCAGTTCACCAACTGGCGAGGTATGACGGAAAGCGACGGACGGCGCATCATGCGAAGCATCACCATCGACACCAAGAGCGTGAAATTCTGCACCCCTGAGATGATCGAGCGTTTCAAAAAAATCGAGCGCATCCAGAAATACCTCGAGGACAAAGAGGAAGACATCGCGGAATACAACAAGGCCAACCAGATCGATACCTCTTATATCATCAACGGTCGCCAGCAGACCAACCTGGGCGTGTTCAGGGCCTACATCCTGTCGTACATCAAGTCGAATCCGAACATCAACCAGAACCTAACCAAGATGGTGCGCCAGTTGCAACCCAACGAGTTCGGTATCCCGCTGCAGGTCTATGCTTTCAGCAAGGAAAAGGAATGGACCCGTTATGAGGAGATCCAGAGCGACATCTTCGATCACATCATTGCCGCCGCTCCCCTCTTTGACCTGAAGATTTTCCAACGTCCCTCTTAATCCATTACCATGAGCCCAGGAGAAGCCTTTACCGAACGATACCTGAACGTCATGTTCGCCACCTTGCGGGATGCCACTCCCGAACAGATCCAGGAGGAGCTGGAGCATTGCCGCAATATCAACCGGAAGCCTGTGAGGGTGCCGCGTTACTTCAGGCCGCATTTTTATGAGACGGCTTTCGATGCCGAGAATGGCTTCCATTTACAGGTGTTCTCCACCAAGCCCTATCCCAACAACGACGGGGTGATCCTGTATTTCCACGGCGGCGCCTGCATCTACCAGCCGGTATTCTTCCATTGGCGTTTCGTACACGACCTTGCTATCCGCACGCATTACCAGGTAGTGATGCCCATCTATCCCAAGTATCCCGAATACCATTGTGTCGACAACATGGCGGTGTTGCTTGATTTTTATGAGCATTACATCATGACGATGAACATCAAGCGGATGGTGCTGATGGGCGATTCGTTCGGCGGCAATGTGGCATTATCGATGGCACAGGAGATCGCACATCGGGGATGGTTGCCCGTCAACGATTTGGTGGTGCTCTCCCCTTGCGTCGACAACGCCTTCACCCATCGCGACCGGATGGTGGCCTTGCAGCCGTTGGATCGGATGATCGAACTGGAGCGCATCGAGACCATCATGGGCGGTTGGCGCGGCGAGTTGCCGGCGAAGCATCCTTGGGTCAGCCCCCTCTTTGGCGACCTCGCATGTTTCCCTGACCACACCATGATCATCTATGGCAGCGATGAGATCCTGAAATGCGACGCGGAGCTGCTGACCGAGGCCATGAAAGCCATCGGCCGACCTATCATCGCACATGAATACCAGGGGATGTTCCACACCTTCCCCATGTTTCCCGTAAAGGAAGGCTTTAAAGCCTTGAAGGAAATTACAAAGCTTGTCTTATCCTGAGCAATTGGCTCAACAGCGATTCAACCTTGTCCAAAGGCAACATGTTGGCGCCGTCTGAAAGCGCGTGTGCCGGATCAGGATGCGTCTCCATGAAGATGCCGTCGGCACCGGCGGCGATGCCAGCCTTGGCGATCAAGCCGATCAGTTCGGGCTTGCCGCCCGTCACGCCGGAGGCTTGGTTGGGCTGCTGCAACGAGTGGGTCACGTCAAGCACCACAGGCACGCCGAAGCCCTGCATCACGGGAATGTTGCGATAATCCACCACCAAATCTTGATAGCCGAACATTGAGCCGCGCTCGGTGAGCATCACCTGGTTGTTGCCCGATTGCCTCACCTTGTCCACGGCGAAGCCCATGCTCTCGCCTGAAAGGAACTGTCCTTTCTTGATGTTGACCACCTTGCCCGTCTTGGCCGCAGCCACCAGCAGGTCGGTCTGACGGCACAGGAAAGCGGGAATCTGCAGGATGTCGGCGTATGCAGCGGCCATCGCGGCTTCTTCAGCGCCATGGATATCGGTGACTACCTGCACGCCGAAGCTCTCTCGGACTTTGCCCAGCACTTTCAAGGCCTTCTCGTCGCCGATACCCGTAAACGAATCCAGCCGGGAACGGTTGGCCTTACGGTACGAAGCCTTGAAAACAAAGGGAATGTCGAGTTTCTCGGTGATCCGCACAAGCGTCTCGGCGATGCGCAACGGCGAAGTCTCATCCTCGATCACACAAGGTCCCGCAAGCAGGAAAAAACGGCCGTCACGGTGGTAGGGATACGTAATCATTCTTTTATTTTTTGCAAAACTAGGAATATTTTTATTATTTTTGAGGGCTCTTTTAAAAAATCTAAGTCATGAATCGGATGAAAAGCGCTTTTTTGCTGTTGGCCTTGATGGCTTTCGGCATCGGTAATGCCACCGCCCAATATTTGACCACCCATGCCAAAGTCGTCATGCCTGGCCAGCAAAAGGGCATCTACTACGCCCTGCCTCGCACTGTCTTGCAGCTGGACTTCGTCATCGAGGAAACCGAGTTGCGGGAAGGTCCCTTCAGCGAATACGTTCATCTTGTGGGTGCCGACGATTACATTGTGGAAGACGCGATGGAATACCGCATCGTCGACGTCGTGATGTCGACTTACGCCGAGCCCGATCCCAACGCCACTTTCTTTGTTGAGATGAACGCCAAAAAAGGCGAAAACACCGATTTTCACCTGACTTCGAAAGGCATCCTGCAAGGTTTTGGAATCGCTCCCGCCCCAGAATCGGAACCGGCTAAAGCGCCTCTCACCTCTCACTTCTCACCTCTCACCCCCCAAGACCGTTCTTTCAAATACCAATACGGCATCAAGGGAAAGAGCCGCGAGCAGATGGCCATGGCCGCCGCCGATATGATCACCAAGATCCGTGAGGAGAAGATCAAGCTGCTGACGGGCTTCCAAGAGACCGCTTTCATCCTGGATACCTACCGTCAGATGTACGCCGACTTGGATCAGATGGAGAATGAATACCTCAGCCTCTTCATCGGCAAGCGGATCGTCAACACAGTGGTGAAAACGGTGTATGTGACCCCCTCGAAGGATGTGACTTCGCAGAGCATCGCCAAGTTCTCGACGGAGGACGGATTCAGCGCCGGTGTCACTGGCTCAGGCGATGTCATTACCCTGCAGGCGCTTTCGTTAAAGACCACTAGCAGCATCAACGAGCCTAGCCCTTCGGCCGTGGAGACCATCAGCCACGAGAACAAGCTGTTCTACCGCATCCCCGAGACCGCCAACGTCAAGGTCATCATGGGCAGCGAGGTGCTGTTGGAACAACGTGAGACCATTGCCCAATACGGCGTGTTCATGCTGGCTCCTTTGGGCAAGACCAAGTTGGCCTTGGATCCCAACACCGGCCAGATCATTGGCATGGAGATGAAGACGAAGTGATCCTCTTGCTGAACGCCAACAACCCAACAAACGTCAACAAACCGTTGACAATCAGGATTTCGAACCCAAACTGATAGCCCCAAAGCAATTCCACCGAATAGGTCTTCAGCAGATAGCTGATGATGGGCGAAGCTATGGCGATGAATGGCACCGCCCTGTCGTTGACCTTGCGGTTTTTGACAAACAGCCCGAAGGTGTAAAGGCCCAGCAACGGCCCATAGGTCAAGCCTGCGATGTCGAACACCTTATCTATCAACGATTCGTTGTGGAAAGGCCTGAAGAGGATGATGACCAACAGGTAAAGCAAGGCGAAAACCACATGGATCCACTTGCGGTATTTAGTGACCTGTTGCTCCGTAAAGCCCTTTTTCTCGAAATGCAGGAAGTCGTAGCAAAAAGTTGTGGTTAGAGCGGTCAGGGTGCCGTCAGCACTGGAATAGCCCGCGGCCACCAAGCCGATCACGAAGATGATCGCCGTGAATGAGCTCAGCGAGAAGGCCACCGAGGGGAAGATCTTGTCGTTGACCACTACCCCATTGGCGTTGACAGGCAAAGCGAAACCAGTCTGCTGGGCGTAATAGATCAAAGCGGCACCGAGGCACAGGAACACGATGTTCACCAGGATGAACAAACCGCTCGAAGTCATCACGTTTTTCTGGGCATCCCGAAGGTTCTTGCAGGTAAGGTTTTTCTGCATCATATCCTGATCCAAACCCGTCATGGTGATGGTGATGAACGCACCGCTCAGGATCTGTTTCAGCCAGAATTTATTGTGGGTCCAGTCGGTATCGAACATCTTGGTGTAGCCTTCGTCATGCGCCGCTTTCATGATGTCGCCAATGCCGCTGCCCAGGTTCTTGGTGATGTAAACCACCGTCAGCACAGCTGCCAGAATCAGGAAGGTGGTCTGCAAGGTGTCGGTCCATACCACGGTCTTGATGCCGCCTTTGAAGGTATAAAGCAAGATGATGCAGATGAACACGACGGCCGGCACCCAGAAAGGAATTCCCCATTCCTTGAACACGAATTCGTAAAGCACAAAGACTACCAAATACATCCTCAGTGCTGATCCTAACAGCCTCGAGAGCAGGAAGAAAGCCGCTCCCGTTCGCTCGGAATGGACTCCGAAACGCATCTCCAGATAGGAATAGATGGAGGTCAGGTTGAGCTTGTAATACAGCGGCAACAGCACAAACGCGATGACGGCGTAGCCGATGACGTAGCCCAGCACGATGCCCATGTAGGTGAACTGGCCTGAATACACGCCACCCGGCACCGACATGAAGGTCACGCCCGACAGCGAGGCCCCAATCATGCCGTAAGCCACCACAAACCACGGCGACTTGCGATTGCCCTTGAAGAAGGCTTCGTTGTTCGACTTCCTCGAGGTGAAATGCGCTATGATGAACAGCAGGGCGGTATAGATGACGAAAACAGTGAATATGATGCTGGTGGTCATGATTGCAAGGATTTGGCAAAGTCAAACAAGGACGGGAAGCTGTCGTCGGCAGTGGGGTTTTCCGATCCGATGAAAACGGTCTTGGTGCCTGCATTGTGGCCAAACTCCATGTCGGTCTGCCCATCGCCGACCATGATGCATTTTTCCAGATCGATGTCGGGACAGATCTCGCAGGCCATGAAAGCCATGTCGGGACTGGGTTTGCGATAGTTGTCGGGGTCGGTTGCCAGCTGCGGACAGACCAAAATGCCGTCGATGAGCCCGCTGTGCGCCTCAATCTCAGTGCACATCTTATCGTGGATGTCGTCCACCTGTTCCATGGTCATCAGTCCCTTCCCTACGCCTTGCTGGTTGGTGATCACAAAAATGTACTTGAACCTTTCGGAAAGGATCTTGACGGCATCCAACACGCCTGGCAAGAACTCAAACTCCTCCCAACGGGTCACATAGCCGTCCACAATGCGGCGGTTGATGACGCCGTCACGGTCCAGGAACAGCGTCCAGTCACGCGTCACGGTTTGGTTCCAGTCCATTTTCATCCGAATATGTCCTTTTCGATGTGTTCACAGATGATATGGCCGATCATGATATGGCTCTCCTGGATGCGCGGGGTGTCGTTGCTCGGCACGTTCAGCAGGATGTCGCAACGCTCGCGGAGCTTGCCTCCCTTCTCGCCTGTCATGGCCACTACATGGACACCCAACGACTTGGCCATATCGACCGCCTCCAGTATGTTTGCGGAGTTGCCTGAGGTGCTGATGGCGACCAGCACGTCGCCACGGTGGGCGCATCCCTGGAGCATGCGGGCGTAGACCTTGTCGAAGCCGTAGTCGTTGGCCACGGCGGTTATGAAGCTGGTGTTGACGTGAAGTGCTTCGGCAGGCAGCGACTTGCGATCCAAATAGAAACGGCCGCTCAATTCGGCGGCGAGATGCTGCGCGTCGGCGGCACTGCCACCATTGCCAGCAAACCAAATCTTACCCCCTAACTTCAGGGAATTGACACAAAGAACCACAGTCTCCTCGATGCGTTTCAAGAAGTCTTTGTCATTGAGAATGAGCTGTTTCACAGCGATGGAATCCTCAATGGCATGTTGTATGTTTGACTCGGATTTTTTCATGCTTGAAATTTTACGCAAAAATATGAAAAAATAGACTTACCTTTGCAGCAAATTAACATCCGAGCCATGAAATTCTATGATCTTGATGATGTCTTCACTTTCGGAAAGTACGAAGGACTGACGATTGCTGAAGTTTATGAAAAGGACCCCAAATACATCAAATATTGTGAGGAAAACATTGACGAATTCTATGTGTCGCCTTCGCTGAAGCGCGAATTGAAGTCGTTGGGAAGAGCCATCAGCGACTCTGCGTTGCTTGACATGGATTTCGACAAGATGAGCGACGACGAGATCGACGCCTTCATGCACGGCATGGACGAAGGCGACGAGTTCAGCGAGGACAAGCTTGACGAAGACTTTGACTGGGACAACGCCGACATTCCTGACGACAGCCCGTTCGACGAATTCGAGGACGAATACGACGAAGATGAATTCAACGATGAATTCGGCGATTCCTTCGGTGGCGACAGCTACGACGGAAACCTTGACGACTTATATTAAATCTTTTCCGAAATAGAGTAAACCCTTTTGTCTCTTTGAGTCGAGGTGATCATCTCGGCGAGGAAACCTGTGCTGAAAAGCTGCACACCTAGGATCATGGCCAGAATACCGAGGTAAAACAACGGCCTGTTGGTCATGGCGACGTAATTGTGACCGAAGTATTTGGTGTAGACAAGATAGATGCTGATGATGAAACCGGCCAGGAACGACAGCGAGCCCAGCACGCCGAAGAAGTGCATCGGCCTGTTGCTGAACTTCGAGATGAAATTGATGGTGATCAGGTCGAGATAGCCGCGCACGAAACGGCTCATGCCGAACTTGCTGCTGCCGTATTTGCGCTTCTGGTGATGCACCACCTTTTCCCCAATGTTGCTGAAGCCGTTCATCTTGGCGATCACAGGGATATATCTATGCATTTCGCCATAGACCTGGATGTTTTTTACCAGATCAAGTCGGTAAGCCTTTAAACCGCAGTTGAAGTCATGAAGCTTGATGCCCGACATGCGGCGCGTGGTCCAGTTGAAGAACTTCGATGGGATGTTCTTCATCACCTTGGAGTCATAACGGACCTTTTTCCATCCTGATACCAGATCGTAGCCTTCTTCCTTGACCATGCGGAAGAGCTCGGGAATCTCGTCGGGACTGTCCTGCAAGTCGGCATCCATGGTGATCACCACGTCGCCCTGGACGATCTTGAAGCCTTCGTTCAACGCGGGCGACTTGCCATAGTTCTTGCGGAAACGCAAGGCGTGGATGTTGGGGTTGTTCTTGGCCAGGCCTTGGATGATGCTCCAGGAGTTGTCGGTGGAGCCATCGTCAACGAAGACGATCTCGTAACTGAGGTTTTCCTTCTCGACGACACGGCGAATCCAGGCCTCCAGCTCGGGAAGCGACTCGGCTTCATTCAACAAGGGTATGACGATTGACAGGTCCATGCTTCAACGAATTTTTTGCAAAGATATAAAAAAAGGGTAAGCTACTCATATCGCACCGCTACAACCACCTACCCTTGCTACCTTCCGGTCCTGGGGGATTTCAGCAGGAGCTGGTCGTATAAGACTTACCCGATGCAAAAGTACAATCTTTTCTCGAACTGGCAAGCGTTTTTTACTCTTTTTTCTTAAAAGCCGTAACTCGATCCGTCGAAGCAATGCGTGCAGAATTCGCACTTCGGCAAGCCGATGGCTTTCTCCAGGGTGTTGAGTGTGTTGAATTTCAGCGAGTCAACACCAATGCGTTGCCTGATATCCTCCACCAGGTTGGCATATTCCTGGGAGTTATGGTCGGCATATTTCTCAAGGTTCTTGGTGGAGTCGCCTTCGAGTTTCTCGATGACCCTACGGGTGATCAGCTCCATCTCGGTCTTGGAGGCGGAGAAGTTGAGGAACGGGCAGCCATAGAGCAAAGGCGGGCAGCTGATGCGGACGTGCACCTTGTCGGCGCCATAGTCGTAAAGCATCTTCACGTTGTCGCGAAGCTGGGTGCCACGCACGATGGAGTCGTCGCAGAACACCACGCTCTTGCCTTCGAGCAGGGCCCTGTTGGGGATGAGCTTCATCTTGGCCACATGCTCACGCTGGCTTTGGTTGACAGGCATGAAGCTGCGTGACCAGGTAGGCGTATATTTCACCACGCCCCTCTTGTAAGGCAGGCACTTGCCGTTGGAGTAACCCACAGCCATGCCGATACCTGAGTCAGGGATGGCGGATACATAATCGGCTTTCACGTCGTCGTGCTGTCCCATCTCATGGCCTTCGCGATAACGCATCTCCTCCACATTGATGTTTTCGTAATCGGTAGCCGGATAGCCGTAGTAGATCCACAGGAAGGAACAGATCTGCTTCTGTGGCAGCGGCGCCGATAGCTGTTCCACGCCGTCGGCGGTGATCTTCACAATCTCGCCTGCGCCGAGGAAACGCACGGTGGTATAGTTGAGGTTGATGTAGCTGTGGCTCTCAAAGGCAGCGGCATACCCGTCGTTGTCCTTGCCGATCACGATGGGCGTACGGCCGTACTTGTCGCGGGCGGCGATGATGCCGTCCTCGGCGAGGATCAGCATGGAGCACGAGCCCTTGATCTTGCTGTAGACGTTGCGGATGCCGTCCACAAAGGTCTCACCTTGGGTGATCAACAGGGCGACCAACTCCGTGGGATTGGTGAAGCCCATGCTCAACTCGGCGAAATGCTGGCGGTTGTCGAGACAATCCTTCACCAATTCGTCGATATTGTTGATCTTGGCCACCGTGACGATAGCAAAACGGCCCAGATGCGAGTTTACCACGATAGGCTGCGCGTCGGTATCGCTGATGACACCGATACCCATGTTGCCTTGGAATTTGTAAAGCTCGTCATCGAACTTGGTCCTGAAATACGTGTTCTCAATGTCATGGATCGAGCGGAAGAATTGGTCGCCGATGCGGGTGACCATACCTGCGCGTTTTGTTCCCAGATGTGAATGATAATCAACGCCATAGAACAAATCCGTGGCGCATGGCCGTTTAGAAACGACACCGAAGAAGCCTCCCATTTTTTTAGTTGTTTTAGAGTTTGTTGAAGTTATAAAACAAAAAACCATCCGCGGAAACTGTCCCGTAGATGGACTGCAAAAATAGAAAGTTTCGGATAACCGACAAAGAAAAAAATCAAATTAATGTGATCGCCACCAACAAGGTTGGAATTGCCACTGTGGCGCCGATTTTCAGGAACTGAAGGTACCCGAATTTGAGGCCGTGCTGGTTGAGGATGGAGCTCCACATGATGCCTGCCAGTGCCCCTATCGGCGTCAGGAAAGCGCCGATGTTCGACCCGATGACGGTGGCGTAGACGGCGTCGGAAAGCACCGCCGGATCACACGACTGCATGATGGAACAGAACAACACGCTCATCGGGATGTTGTTGACGATGTTGGCCGCCACAAAGGAGCTGAAGCCATATTTATAAGCGGTGTACTGCGAGCCCAGCCACTCGCCGATGGCTGCCGTCACACCCTTCTCGTTGAGCACGATGGTCATCACGAACATGGACAAGACAAATGGCACCAGCTGCCAAGGGGCTCTCTTCCCCAAGGCAAAAAGTTCATCGGGAATATGCCGACGGCTCAAGTCGATCACAAGACACCAGATGATGAGGCTTCCAACCGCCAATGCGGAGACCAGCCACATCTCCACTCCAATGTAGGATGAAACAGCCAACATGGCCGTGCAAATGGCCAAATGCACAATACCCACCCACAGGCTCAGCCGGTCTTTGATCACCACATCCTCCGCCTCGCCATGGATGGGCTGACTCAGGTGTTTCCGAGAGATTAGATAGAGCATCACAAAAGCCGTTAAACCCGCGCCCAGCGTAGGCAGCCACATGGTCTGGATGTATTCCACGAAGCCGATGCCGTAGGACGTACACAGATAGATGTTGGTCGGGTTGCCAATAATGAGTGCCATCGACCAGGTGTTGGCCGCCACAAACTCCGCCGCCAGATAAGGAATGGCGTTGATCTTGGCGTTCTTGGCGAAGTAGCAGATGAAAGGCGTGAACGACAGGATGATGACGTCGTTGGAGGTGAACACGGTCAGCACCGAAACGATCAGGTAAAGATAGATGAAGAGCTTCTTCTGGTCCTTCCCTGCCCTTTTCAATGTCTTGTTGGCTAAATAGCGGAAAAAGCCCAGTTCGTCAAGGTAAATAGACAGCACCGTCATGGAGATGAACAGCACCAATATCTTCAGCGGGTTGATGGCGGTATCGCTGGTCAAAGCATCAACCACAATCGACAGGGATGTTTGGCCTGTGGCCAACAGGACTATGGCGAGCAGTAATGCCACCACCCAATAGGCTTCCATCTGAATTTTGCCGAACTTGATCTTCATGCCAGAGATTTTTCGGGCTGCAAAGGTAAACATTTCAATGCATTTTGTAATTTTGCGGCTTAAAAAAACAAGCCTATGTTTCTGAAGCTTTACCCAACCAATCCCAACCCCCGATACGTGAAGATGATCTTGGAATGTCTTCAGGACGGCGGCACCATCATCTTCCCTACCGACACCATCTACGGTATGGGCGGCGACATCCATTGCCCGAAGGTGCTTGATCGCATCTGCCAGATCAAGGGCATCCGCAAGGAGAAAGCCAACTTCTCGTTCATTTTCCACGACCTCAGCATGTTGAGCGAGTTCACCAAGCCCATCAACAACGAGCTCTATCGGATGATGAAACGCAACCTCCCCGGCCCGTTCACTTTCATCCTGAACGCCAACAACAACATCCCACGCATCTTCCAAAGCAAGAAGAAGACCATCGGAATCCGTATCCCAGACCAACCTATCATCACCAACCTGGTGCGTGAGCTGGGCTCTCCCATCATGACCACCTCCTTGGTTGATGAGGAAGACGAGATGGGCGGCTATCTCACTGATCCTGAGGAGATCAACGAG
The DNA here is from genome assembly GCA_017645245.1 of Bacteroidales bacterium. Classification (GTDB taxonomy): domain Bacteria; phylum Bacteroidota; class Bacteroidia; order Bacteroidales; family F082; genus Limimorpha. Next base: position 2,585 of record JAGCPG010000097.1, on the reverse strand, counting down.
CGTTACAAGGACTTGGTCGACATCATCATCGATGGCGGTGCGGGCGAGCATGTGGCCAGTACCGTGGTGGATTGCACCGAGGACGAAATCTACATCGTCCGTCAGGGCAAAGGCGTTTTGGATTGAGCTGGAATAAAGATTTTAAAATAATTCCTTGCGTAATGAAAAAAAAGGTGTAATTTTGCACCCGCAAATCGCAATTGGTCGACTTGGTAGCTCAGCAGGTAGAGCATCACACTTTTAATGTGGGGGTCCTGGGTTCGAGCCCCAGCCAGGTCACAAAAAGAGAGAGACTTTTCCAAGCCTCTCTCTTTTCTTTTATCCAGATGGTTTTACTTTTCCCTCACGACGAATTCCGTGGCGTGCGAGAAGACCTCCTGGGTTCCATCGGGTTTGACGATCATGATGCAGGGTTTGGTGTTGTTCCACTCAGCGTCATATTCCGGATCGTCGGCCGGACGGGGCTCCGCTCCAACGTATAGCAACGAGCCATCACTCAGCCATCCGTAGGTCAGGTCGGCGACATCAGTGTCCTTAAGCGCCATCTGCATCTTGCCGTCGAGCGAGGCAATGCACAGCGGACCATGGCCGAGGTCGCCCCATTCAATATAGGTTGCGTATGCCGCAAACCGACGGGTTGGATCGATGGAACGGAATTCAAACTCAGGTTCTGAGTAATACTCAGGATCTGAAACAAAATCCTTGAAATTGATCTTGTCGCTGACGCAGACCTCATGGTCGTTGTTGAGATAATAGAAATTGCCATCCATGTAGCTGAAATGCTCATAATCGTCTTGGTATGCAAGGTACTCATCGTCATAAACATCTGTCTCCACATCTTCATCCTCAGTCCAGCCATCCGCCTTCTTGTGGCTCATGATATCATAGAACTTGATGTCGGCGAAGTCGTAGAAATCCCAGTTGAAGTTATAGTTGATGCCCACGCGGTCAAAGGCCTTAAGCCATATCAGCGGCAACACCTTGCCGTAGGTCTCCGAGATGCAGTCGTCGAGCGAAAGATCCCAGCAGGTCAACATCATCGGAGTGCAATACTCGCCCAGGTAAGCCTGTTTCAGATAGAGCTCACCTGCGATGTCAACGGTATAATAGAAGGTGTATTCGTCAGCGAGGACACCGTTGACGATCGAGTCGTCGTCAATAATAAAGGGAACGAACTCCTTGGTGGAGGAATTATAGAAGGTCACCTTGCCCTTGTCGAAGATGGCCATGTCGCAACCTTCAAGGTTTTTCTGCTGAAGGTCTTTCCTTTCGGGCATGGGCCTTGGCCTGACGGCATAGTTGTCACCCAATGAAACCGCGGAGATGGTGTTTTTCTGTGGATCAAAGATGGAGATGGTGGGGCGGATATTCCTCCAATCGAGATCGTATTCAGGATCGGATTCAGGGATCGGGACATTGTCAATGAACACCAACTTTCCATTGTCCAACCATTTCGGAGAGTCGTCCCAGATGTCGGTGTTTTTCAACACGGTCTGCATCGATCCATCGAGGTTCGACACACAGTAGTAACCCCATCCTTCGCCCCAATACACAGCGGCGGTATAGGCCATGCTCTTGCCGTCGGGACTGAGTGAGATTGGGTTGAATTCAAGATCGTCATACTCATCTTCGTCAGAAAAAAATTCCAAAAAATCAACCTTGTCGTTGAGACAAATCTTGCCTTCAGGAGTCACATAGTAGTACAGGTGGTTTTCAGTGTAAAGGTGACTGGTGTTGCAGTTGGGATAGTCGTAACGGAAGTTGAAGAGCTCATCCTCGGCTGCCTTCCTGACCTTACCCGATTTGATGTTGTAAATCAACGGCACGTTATAGAATGCGACGGTGTCCAGCTGATAGATGAAGACGTTCTCTCCAGCCTCGTCCATAAAGATGCCCGATGCTCCACCCGTAATGAAATCCGTGGCGAGATCAAGCGTGGTGGGCCAGTCGGCGCAGTGCTTGGGTTCGGGGTTTTCCTGGTTGAGGTCAAGCATTTTCAGCGAAAGGTCCTTGTTTTTCGAAACGGTGTAGAACAGGTGGTTGTTGTCGTCGAACATCAAGTTGATCACGCTGTCGGTTTCCTTCTCGTAAGGCGTCACCTTTTGGGCATCAGCGTCATAAAAGGAAATCTGTCCTTTGTTGACAAGCACAACGTCAACCTTGGTGGCGTTTGTCTTTGGCTTGTGGTCACAGCTCGCGACGCCTAAGGCCAGCACGAGCAGCAGGAGGTAAACAGTTTTTTTCATGGTATGGTTATTTTACAATGATATTCTTGTTGAAAGCACCTTTTTCGGTGACCAGTTTCAAGGTGTAAAGACCCTTGGGATAGGCTCCCATCGCAATGGTACATTCGTCTTGTTTCGTCTCAAAGGTGGCCATTTGCTGCCCCATCACGTTGAAGATGATGACTTGTCGCAAGCCTTCTGCCTTGACCGTTAGTTGGTTCTCGACAGGGTTGGGATATATTGCAACGATGTTGGAAGCAATCTCCTGAATGTCCGTATAAATTCCCTCTCCGATCAAGGTCTCTGATGGAGCCTCGCAACCGTCGCTATAAACGGCCATGATATAGTACTCCGCTTGAG
>JAGCPG010000096.1 GCA_017645245.1 Bacteroidales bacterium | reverse complement strand
TCCGCCAACTACCGCATCCCTGCCGTCATCACGGCCAAGGACGGCAGCATCGTGGCCGTCACCGACAAACGCAAATTCAACGAAGGCGACCTCCCACAGGACATCGACATCGTGTGCAACCGCAGCACCGACGGCGGTCACACTTGGAGCGAGCCCTACACCATCGCCTTGGGCACGGGTTACAACCACGGCTTTGGCGACTGCGCCTTGGCTTGGAGCAACGACGACAACGGCTTGATCGCAGTATTCGTCGGCGGACCAGGGCTTTGGAACTCAACACCGTCAAACCCCATACGCTCGTATAAATCCTACAGCTACGACAACGGTCAGACCTGGACGGAGCCGGAAGACATCACACATTTCATCTTCGGTGACGACTGCGTCATCCCTGAACATCAAACCTGGCGTGCCTCGTTCTTCGGCTCGGGCAACGGCTTGCGCACCTCCACGGGACGCATCATGTTCGTGGCCGCCATCCGCGAAGGCTCGGCACAATCGCTAAACAACTACGCCGTCTATTCCGACGACAACGGCGTCACATGGCAAGTCTCAGGTCGTGCTTCCGTGGCCGGCGACGAAGCCAAGGTCACCGAACTCGTTGACGGTCGCATCTTGATGAGTATCCGCCATGGCGGCAAGCGTTGGTACAACATCTCCGAGGACGGCGGCGAGACCTGGCAACCCAACACCTCCACTTGGAACGACATCACAGCTCCAGCTTGCAACGGCGACATGATCCGCTACACCTCCGTCAATCAAGGTCACGACCGAAACCGTCTGCTCCACTCCGTGCCCTACGGCACCCAGCGTACTGATGTGACGGTCTATGTGAGCTATGACGAGGGCGAGACTTGGCCGGTGAGCAAGTGCATCGTGCCCTACAGCTCAGCCTATTCCTCACTTTGCATCCTACCCGACGGCACCATCGGCCTTTACGTAGAAGAGGAACCCAACGGTACCTCTGGCTACTCTACCGTGTTCTACAACTTCAGCCTAGAATGGCTAACGGATGGCGAAGACCACTTTGAACCGACTTCCGTAACGGACAACGCCGACACCTGGGACAGCTTGCACATTTATCCTGTGCCGTCCTCGTCGTTCATCACGATTGAGACGACGGGAATGACGGTCATCAACCTCTATAACACAAAAGGACAGTTGATCAAGACGATTCCGACAGATGGAGTTTCAGACGTCCAGTTGGATATTTCCAAGATGGCTTCGGGTGTTTATTTCGTTGAGGCCATCGATCAGAACGGCGTCAAGAAAGCAGGAAGATTCGTCAAAGGTTTATAACCGCTTGATACGCACGGTTCCACCCAACTCATACTCGATGGGACCGTAATGTTTGGCGAAATATAGCTCCGAAGGGAAAGTGTTTCGGGTAGAGACGACATCCCAATCGGTGATCTTAAAGTGCATCACATCGTGATAAGTCACGCCATTCACCTCATGGGAATCAAGCATTTCCATCGAGCAAGGCACCACTCGGCCAAGTGATTTGTCATCAACACCTTCTGTGCATGAGAACTGACCGTTTTCCACATCAAGCGTGAAGCACACATCGTAGAAATACAAGGAGAAATGGGTGCTCGTCTCATAATAGTTGGTGATGCTCAAGCTATAGGCGTTGCCTTGGTAATAGGTCACCCGACCGTCTTGATGAATGTTCTCGCAAAGATCATCATCCGTTTTGACGAACATGAAATACGAGCAAGCGGGAACCATGTCCACCAACGTGTCGTTGATCCGGAAATCCTGCTCGATGCCATTTTGGTCACCGACCTGAAAAACAGCCTTGTCGCGATCCACAAACCATTCCTTCAGGCTGTCATCCACATAGTGATACTCCGTCTTCACGCACGAAGTAAATGCCATCAGCAGGACGGCCATCCAAATGCTATTCCTCTTCATAAAGCAGATAGTTTTCACCGTTCGACATATAGATGGCGATCACGCCTTTCTCATAGTTGTAATAGGCAGCCTTGGCGTAGATTTCTTCCTGATCCTGATACTCGTTGACGAGCTCAAACACGTTGTAATAGATGTGTCCGTTGACTTCCAAAGAGTCAAGCACCGTAAACTGATCCGTCGGCTCGCCGATGAACGGAAAAGTGGCAAACAGGTTTAGCGTGGTGAATTTAGCGTGCTTTGGCGAAAGCGGGTCATAATTCTGATAATAAACGCTATCAGCCACGTAGGCATTGGAGAAGCGGATGTCGATGTCGAAGATCGGATAATCGGGTTTGCAAGTGGTGACATCCACTTCATAATCAAAATACGCCGAAGGCGATGGCTTGTATTTCATCCCATAATCATCGAAGCCTGACGCATTGTTACCTTGGGCTTTGGCACGATGGCGGCTGACGTGGAAAGGAATGACCACACGATCGCTCTCATGTTGAAGGTAAAAGGTCTGGCCGTCCTCGTAGGGCACGGTGGCAAGATACTTCTCGGGGATCGTACCCAGATCAATGTACTCGGGTTCCTTGCCCGGACAACCCGTTAAAAAAATGACGGTCATGAAGGCCATCGTCAATGCAGCCAATCTTCTCATAAGTAAATGATTTTGCTGTATAACGATGCCAGAAAACGGTTATTGTTCCCGTTTACAAATTCATCTTAATCCTGGAAGCCAAAATATCCACCACCACCGGGCTGGAGCCTTGTGGCAGGATGATGTCGGCGTAACGCTTGGTAGGCTCGATGAACTGCTGGTGCATCGGCTTCACGTAAGTCTGGTAATGGCGCAGCACCGCTTCCCAAGTACGGCCACGCTCAGCAATATCGCGGTGGATGATACGCATCAGGCGCTCATCGCTGTCAGTATCAACAAACACCTTGATATCCATGCGCTTGCGCAATTCTTCGTTGTTCAACACCAAGATACCTTCCACGATGATCACCTCGGTGGGCGACACGTGGACCACCTCCTCCGAACGGGCACAGGTAACGTAGGTATAAATTGGCATCGGGATGGTCTCCCCCTTCTTCAGGCGATCCAAATGGTCGATCATCAGGCTCCATTCGATGGCATCGGGATGGTCGAAGTTGATATGCAACTTCTCCTCCGGCGAGAGGTGCCCGTTGTCGTAATAGTAAGCATCCTGGGATATGACTGAAACTGAGTTGTTCGGCAATTGCTTGATGAGCTCTTTGACGACGGTGGTCTTGCCTGAACCTGAACCGCCCGCGATACCGATGATTAACATGTTATTCGTTTTTTGAATTCGCAAAGATAAAAAAAAGTATTTTTGCATCAAATTTCAATGCCATGAAAAAAACAAAGCTATTTTTCGCCGGGCTGATCATTGCCCTCTCTACCCTTACGTTTGCCCAGTGCACTTCCTACACCCCCACCGAAAAAGACCTCCCCATCACCACCCTGACGGAGCTCCAAATCGCGTTCCCCAAGGCCACTTATGTTGAGCTGACCGAGACCGCCACCTACGCCGTGAAGAATGACAAAGGCAAGGTGATCGGCACGGTGCTGCTTTCCTCGCCTTATTCGGATGAGGTCAAAGGCTTCAACGGCCCTACCCCGTTGCAGATCGCTTTGGACGAGAAAGGCAAGATCATCGAGGTTCGCCTGCTCGACAACAACGAGACGCCCAGCTTCATCAAACGCATCACCAACGCCGGCTTCCTGAACTCTTGGAACGGCCTGACTGTGGAAGAGGCCTTGAATAAAGAAGTTGATGCCGTCAGCGGAGCGACTTACTCCTCCAACGGCATCAAAAACAGCCTTAAGGCTAGGCTTAGCGAGGTACCCCAACGGCACTAAGAAACAAGTTTCTAAGGTGCCTTATGGGGAACCTCGCTAAGCTGGAGGTTACTCCATTTGTATTTAAAGATTATCCTTGAAATACTGGGTGATCTTCGTGATCAAGTGGGCGCGATCCATACCATAGACGTTATGGTCGTGGCCAGGATACACGAAGTAATCCAATTGTTTGCCATTGTGGATGCAGTTCTCCACAAAGACTAGGCTATGCTGCCACACCACCACGGGGTCGGTGGTGCAGTGGATCATCAGGAGCTTACCTTCCAGCTTGTCGGTCTTGTTTTCCAGGCTCGTCAGCTCATAGCCTTCGGGGTTCTCCTGTGGGGTGTCCATGTAACGCTCGCCATACATGATCTCGTAGTACTTCCAATCGAGCACAGGGCCGCCGGCCACGCTCACCTTGAACACCTCGGGGTGGTTCACCTTCAGTGAGGTCGACATGAAGCCGCCATAGCTCCAGCCGTCGCTGCCGATACGTTCAGGATCCACGTAAGGCAGGGTCTTCAGCCATTCGATGCCCACTAACTGGTCGCGCATCTCAAGCTGTCCGCATTGGCGATGGATGCACTGCTCGAAGGCCTCGCCACGGTCGGCGGAGCCACGGTTGTCGAGGGTGAACACCAGGAAGCCTTCCTGAGCCAGGTAATTCAGGTAGATGCCAGCGCCAGCCAGCCATTCGTCAGTGATCAGCTGGGCGTGGGGGCCGCCGTACACGTAAACGATGACGGGATATTTCTTTGAGGAATCGAAGTTATAGGGCTTGATCAGGCGGGTGTAAAGCGTTTGTCCGTCCTCAGCCTTCAAAGTGCCGATGGTTGTCTCGCCAATGTTGTAGTCCTTAATCGGGTTCTCGGCCTCGTGCAAACGGCTCACAAACTTGCCGCGGGCATCCTGCAGATCAACGTTGTAAGGCACGTCGGTGCTGTTGTAGGCATCAATGAAATACTTGCCGCTCTTCGAGGGTGTGATGTCGTGGGTGCCGTGCTCTTTGGTGAGTTTGGTGACCTTGCCGTTCTTGATGTTCATCATGTAGCAATGACGCTCCAGCGGGCTGACCTCGGTGGAACGGTAATAGATATTCTGGCCGTCCTTCGAGTATCCGATGAAGTCAGTGATCACGAAATCGCCCTTGGTGAGCTGCTTGACCTGCTTTTTGCTGATGGTGTATAAATAAAGGTGATAGTAGCCGTCGCGCTGGGCCATCCAGATGAACTGATCGGTGTTGTTCGGCACGAAGTAAGCGGGACCTTGGGGTTCCACATACTGCTCGTCGGTATCTTCGAAGATCGTTTGGATGAAGTCACCCGTGATGGCACTGTATTCGTTGAATTTCAGGTCGTTTTGGCCACGGTTGAGCACACCGATGTAAACGCGCTTGTTGTCGGGATTCCAGGTGATGGCGGTGAGGTATTGCTCCACCGGTTCGCCCGTCTTGATGGTGAGGTCCTTGCCGGTTGCCATGTCGTAGACATGCAGCGTCACCTGATGGCTGGTCATGCCTGCCATGGGATACTTGATCGGCTTTTCGGTGGCGATGCGCTGGGTGATGTCGACCAGCGGATAGTCGGTCACCATGCGTTCATCCATGGAGTAGTAGGCCAGTTTGGAACCGTCGGGCGACCAGAAGATGCCGCCTTTGATGGCGAATTCGTTACGGTGCACGCTCTGTCCAGCCACCACGCCTTCAGGGTTGTCGGTGATTTGGATCTGGCGGTCGCCATCAGCCACGAAGAGGTTGTTTTTGACGGTATAGGCGATGCGCATGGTCTTGTCGCAGATCGTCTGGTTCTCAGCGCCTTGAGGTACAGTGGTCAAGGGTTCGATCGTCTTCTTCTTAATATCGAGGCGATTCAGGGCGATACCGTCTTTGCCCAAAGCGTAGAAGTAAGCCTTTTGGTCGTTGATCCAAGTGAGATTGGGGATGCGCTTAAGGCTGTCGATGCCTGCTGCATTGGCGTAGGTATTGATTTCATCAAGGGTCAGGAAGGTAGCTTCTTTTTTGCCACCCGGTGTCATGGTGACGATCTGTTTGCCGTCGACCTTCATGAGGATGTCCTGGTCGCCAACCCATTTCAGCTGGGTAGGACGTTGGGCATAAAGGCTCCTGTTGTTATAGGAGGCATCGGCCGGAGTGAAGAATTTCTTTTCTTGGGCAGCGGCTGACAAGGTCATGAGCAGCAGCATTGCCAAGGTCATTAGGGAGATTGTTTTTTTCATGATAGTTATTATTAAGATTATTTAGAATATTTCGCCATTCCAAAGCATTTTCAGGAAATCCAAGACATATATCAGCTCTGTATCTCCTGATTTGCGCGTGATCGGATCCAGCGACACGAGAATCAACCGGCAGTCAGGATGTTCCTCCCCAAAGGCGTTGAGGCCCTTTTTGTGCTTGGTCTCCACATGTTCTGCCGATTTGATCTCAACGGCCACTTTGGCATCGCCGATAACGGCATCCACTTCTTTTTGGTCGTAGGTATGCCAATAGGAAATGATGTCTCTTTTGTCGTTGTATCCTTTGTAAGCGATGATTTCCTGCATCACATAGTGTTCGAAGGAATGTCCGTAGTCATCGGTGCCACGTTTCAAGGAGTGACGACCCATCAGGTAATTGGCAAGCCCGACATCAAAATAATAAAACTTTGGAGCTTGGACAACCTTTCGCTTGATTTCTTTCCTGAACGCAGGGATTTCATACCCGATAAGTGTATCATAGAGGATTTGGAAGTATGACTTAACCGTCTTGGCGGAAACGCCGCAATCGGAAGCAATATTGGAATAGTTCAGCATTTCTCCGTCGGAAAAGGCGGCAACTTCCATAAAGCGTTCAAATGCATCGAGCTCCCTCACCTCTCCTTCTTCCCTGATTTCTTCGTCCAAATACACTTTTACATAACCGGAAAGTCGCTTGGTGGCATCTTCGATCATGTAATGACGGGGAATCATGCCGTTTTGGACAGCACGGTCAATCTGAAAGTCCGAGACCTCCGGCCACACAAGAGGGTAAAGCGTTTCTGGGATGGCTCGGCCACCGAGCGTGTTGGCTCCCGAACGCTTGAGTTTTCTTGCGCTGGAGCCGCTGAGAACAAACCACAGTCCTTTATCCACCATCAGGGAATGTACCACATCCAACAGTTCTGGGACTTTTTGGATTTCATCCACGATCACAAGTGTGCCTGCGGGTTTGTCCCAAAGTGCTTCCTTCAGGGAGTTCGGATTTCTTTTAAAGGCTTTTCTCACATCAGGGTCTAACAGATCATAGTAAATCGATCCTTTGAACCTCTCTTTCAAAAGGGTTGACTTACCTGTCTGTCGTGCACCAAACAGAAACATTCCTTCGTCCAATTTGCCTTCTATATTGAATACTCGCTTATACATAAAACCTTTGAATTTTGTAAGTACACTCCGAATTTTTTTGAGAAAATCAGGAGTATAGTCACGGATTTAGCAAAGTTTTTTTCAGTGCAAAGATATAACAATTTTTATCGTTTGTCAAGGGGGTTAGAAAAAAAGCGAAGCAACCCCATTGGATTGCTTCGCTTCATTACGCTCGCAATGATGGTTAGAAATAAAGATCTCTCTCCCCTTGCTTGATGCGCTCAATACGGCTCTTCAGCTCATCAAGGAACTTCGGATCGACGTTCTTGAAGTTGTTCTCGATGCACTTCCAGCCTTTGGCGGCCACTTCGGGGGTAGCGTAGTCCACGAGGTATTCGCTCAAGGTAAGGATGGCATTCGGGGTGCAGTAACGCTTGATGAAGCCTGGTACGCTGAACTCCATGAAATGTTCGCCGGTGCGACCCAGACGGTAGCAGGCGGTGCAGAAGCTCGGGATGAAGTCGTGGTCCAAAAGTTTGTCGATGATGTCACCTAAGGTACGGTCGTCGCCGATCTTGAACTGCTCGCGGTGCAGGTTTTGGTCCTCTTGCTTGTCGCTGTTCTTTTCCTCTTCCTCGTGGTGGTATTTGTAGTCGCCGATTTGCAAGTTGGTGCCGCCGTCGATCTGTGAGATGCCATATTCGATAGCCTTGGCGCGGAAAGCAGCATCCTCACGGGCGGTCAGAATCATGCCAGTGTAAGGCACAGCCAGACGGAAGATGGCGATGATCTTCTCGAAGGTATCGTCATCCACGAAGTACTTCTTGTCAATGCTCAAGCCCGAGGCGTCCTTGATACGCGGGAACGAGATGGTGTGCGGGCCCACGTTGAAGCAAGCCTCTAAGTGGTTGGTGTGGCGGATCATGGCCAGCACCTCGTAACGCCAGTCGTACAAACCAAAGAGGATACCCAGGCCGTTGTCATCGATACCAGCTTTCTGGGCGCGGTCCATGGCGGTCAGACGATAATTGTAGTCGCCTTTCTTGGTGTTGATCGGGTGGTACTCGTTATAAATCTCAGGGCAGTAGGTCTCCTGGAAGATCTGATAGGTGCCGATGCCAGCCTCTTTCACAGTGCGGAAGCCTTCCACATCCAGCGGAGCGGCGTTGATGTTTACACGGCGGATGCTGCCTTTGCCTTTCTTGGTAGCGTAGGTGACCTTCACGGTGTGGGCAATGTACTCTGGTGAGTATTTCGGAGATTCACCGTAAACAAGGATCAAACGTTTCTGGCCGTCATCTTCGAGGGCTTCCACGTTGCGGACGAGTTCCTCGTCAGTCAAAGTGGTACGGATCTGTTCCTTATTCGAAGAGCGGAAACCGCAGTAGGAACAGTTGTTGACGCAGTAATTACCCACATACAAGGGGGCGAACAGCACGATACGGTTGCCATAGATACGGCGCTTCAGCTCACGGGCACCTTCCTTGATCTCTTCCACTAATGCGGGGTCAGTAGTGTTGACCAACACTGCTGTCTCTTCAAGCGTCAGACGGTTCTTATCCAACGACTTTTGGATGATTTCACGCACACGCTCAGGGGTGCTCTTGGTGTTGTTGATGTAGTCCCAAATCTCTTCTGATGAGATAAACGGCTTGTTAGGCTCGTCGGGAATGCGACATTTTTCGGGATGGAATTGCATAATATTTAATTTAGAATTAAGAATTTAGAATTTAGAGTTATACAATTTTGTGGCGCGAGCGAAAACGCCGGTCATGTAGGCGATAGCCATTCCGTAGTTGGAGATGGGAATGCCTGCCTTGACGGCGAGATTAGTACGATTAAGGAGTTGTTTTCGTGTTGCCACACAGCCTCCGCATTGGATGGCCATGGCGTACTGGTTGATGTTATTAATAGGTGAAAGTCCGGCCACGTAGTCGAACTGGATGTTCTTTCCGGTGAATTTGCGAATCAGATTAGGTAATTTTACCCTACCGATATCACCACAGCTGATCTCGTGGGTGCAGGATTCGAGCATCAAAATCTTGTCGCCATCCTTTAGCTGCGAGAGATGCGGTGTGCCTTTCAGGTAGTTCTCAAAGTCACCTCTTAATCTTGCCAAAAGGATGCTGAAGCTAGTGAGCGGCACCGTTTCAGGGACGATTTTGCTTACCATGGCGAAAGCTTGCGAGTCGGTGACCACCAAGTCGGGATGGGGCATGGTGTCAAAATACTGCTGGAGGTTGGTCTCCTTGAGCACCACGCAGATGCAGTCGTTGTCGAGCGCATCGCGGATGGCCATCACCTGGGGTAGAATCAAACGGCCTTCGGGAGCCTCGGCGTCGATGGGCGTCACCAACACCACCACGTCGTTGGGTTTAACAATGCCGCCCAGCATGGAGGCTTTCTTATAGGCGCTCTCGGGAATGGCTTTCTTCAAGGCTTCGATGATGGGTTGTGGGTCATCGTATCGGGCGCTGAAATCAATGGCTTTGACATGATACTGTGTTTCAAGATAATAATCCAATGACACATCAAGGGGCCAGTTATCAGCCTTATTATGAACAACAATATACGGTATCGCGAACTCGATGAACCGATTGACCAACTCTGCCTCGGGATCACCGAAATGATTATCCGAAAGGATCAAAATGGCGCAATCGATTTCCTTGAGCGTCTGATAGGTCTTTTCCACCCTTTGCTTGCCGAGTTCCGAGGTGTCGTCAATGCCGGCGGTATCAATTAATATTACCGGACCGATGCCGAAAATCTCGATGGATTTCTTCACCGGGTCGGTGGTGGTACCCGCCTGTTCTGACACAATAGCTACCGATTGGCCCGTCAGCTTATTGATGAGGGTGCTCTTGCCGTTGTTGGTGCGGCCATAGATGCCGATATGGGGGGCGAGGGATTTGGGCATGAGTTAGCAGTTGGTAGTAAGCAGTTGGCAGTTTTCTTGCGTTTTCAACAGGGCGGATTTCACTTCGATGCCCTTGATGCGACCCAGTTGGCCGGTAAGCGAGCCGATCTGGTCGGTGGTTCCTTCAAAGACCACGGAAATCAAGCTATACTCTTTTCTTGGGAAGCCTTGACGGCAAATAATGATGTCCGCATGGCGCGAAAGCACCTCGTTCAGTTGCGGCGCGGTTTGGCGGTCACCTACGTAGATGATGACGGTTCCAATTCTCTTTTCCATTTGTAATTACTTCAGGATCAGATTATTAAAAATATTCTCCGCTTCGATGTCAACCCAAAGTCTTCATCTCGGCGCTTTTGGAACTGCAAAGATAGAAATTTTTTCGTAACTTTGCTCCATGAAAAAGAAAAAGGTGCTATTGATCGTGTTGGCCATGACGGTTTTGGCTTCCTGCCAAGAGGAGGTGGAATATCCCGTTGAGCCGCATATCACCTACGAGGGATTCGACTATGTGGTGGACGACAACAACAACCTCACGGGAGAGGGTGTGCTTCACATTGGCTACACCGACGGTGACGGCGACCTGGGTCTCGACGATGGCGACACGCTCTATCCGTTCGGGATCAACGATCCCCATTACTACAACCTGCTGATCGACTACATCACGCCGAGCGACACCTTCAAGTTCGACGCACGGTTCAAGCGGCTGTTATTCAACGACGAGGTCAAGGCCATCTCCGGCACCATCGACTACACCATGATGCTGCTCAACCCGCTTGCCCCTCACGACAGCATTAGGCTAAAGATCCACATCATCGATCGTGCCTTGCACGAAAGCAACACCATTGAAACGGAGCCGATCTGTTTTTAGAAGTCAGAAGACAGAAGTAAGAAGTAAGAAGTAAGAATAATTGATTCAGATATGAAAAAGATTTGTTTTTTGATCATTGGGATGATCCTTTTAGCAACATCCTTTAACCTTCAAGCCCAGACCCCTGGCGAAAACATCGACGTGACCCATTATGAAATCAACTTGTGGGATATTGACTTCACAAACCACACCCTCCAGGGAGAAACCTTTATCAACTTCACCGCCACTGCACCAACCAACACCTTGGTACTAGAGCTGAAAACGCTGACTGTCACCGATGTTGCCTGTGACTATTATTACGTGGAAAGCTTCAACCATGAAGGCAACTATCTTACCGTCACCTTTGATGAGACCTTGGCAGCAGGTGCATCTGCCATTCTCGATATCAGGTACGGCGGCAGCACCTTCAACGAGAGCTGGGGCGGCATCATGTGGACTACAGGTTACGTCTGCAACATGGGCGTCGGCTTTGAATCCATCCCGCACAACTTGGGTAAATGCTGGTTTCCTTGCGTGGACAACTTCACCGACAAGGCTACCTATAACCTTAACATTACCGTCCCTAACAGCACGGAAGCCATCTGCGGCGGCAACTTCATCAACACTTACGACAATGGCGACGGCACTACCACTTGGCAGTGGGAGATTCCTCAGGAAGTGGCAACGTACCACGTATCGTTCGCGGTAGGCGACTACGTGGAGTGGACCGACACCTACAACGGCATCGAGCGCGACATCCCGATAACCGTCTATGTCAAGCCAAACCAGATCAACAATGTACCGGGCACCTTCGTACATGTCAAAGACATCGCGGCTTTCTATGAAAACTGCTTCGGCCCCTATCCCTTCAACCGCATTGGCTATGTCGTAACAAGTGTCGGATGCATGGAACACGTAGATAACATCGGCATCACCAGCGGCATCGTGACAGGCAACACCACGCAAGAAGAATATGTAGCGCATGAGCTCTCACACATGTACTTCGGCAACAAGACCACCTGCGCCACCGCCGAGGACATGTGGCTCAACGAAGGCTTCGCCCAGTTCTGCGGCGTGTTTTACCGTTCGGACGTCTACGGCGAAGATGATTTCCAACAGGCCATGAGCACCAAGATCAACAACATCTCCAGTTGGTGCAAGAGCGAAAGCAACTGGATTCCGCTCAACAACATACCGCAAAGCATGACCTACGATGGCAGTGCCGTGTATAATCGAGGTGCCGTTGTCGTCAACACCTTGATGAATTACTTAGGCCGAGAAACCTTCCTGGAAGGACTTCGCCATCACCTACAAAACCATGCCTACGGCGCCGCTTCGTCGGAACAACTCCGCGATGCCCTCACCGAAGCCACCGGCATCGACATGAACGGGTTCTTCGACACCTACGTCTTCACCGCAGGCATGCCCCATTTTGGCGTTGACCTCGTGAACGTGACCCCCAGCGGCAGCCAGTATGACGTCACCGTCAGGATGACCTACCAACACTATGGCCCTTCGCATGTCGGCCAAAACAACCGCGTGGAAGTCACCTTTATTAATAATGATGGCCAAATGCAGACCGCCATGGTCCATTGGGACGGATTGGAAGCGAATCAAACCGTTACGCTCAACATCGATCCCGTCGTCGCTTTTGTCGATTACAACAACCAGATGCTGGATGCCAAACTCGACAAAAACCTGACCGCCACCGCACCTACGACCTTTTCGGCAGGGCAACAGCTGTCCATAACCGTCAACAGCGTCACCGACTCTGTAATGCTCCGCGGCGAAGAGCATTATATAGCTCCCGAGAACGATCCCAATATCCCAGGCCTGACACTCTCCACCAAACATTATTGGAATGTGTCGAGACTGGATCTTGGCCAAGCGGATGTTTCCGGAAAGTTCACCTATTCCAATAACAACACTATGGATGGCGACATCATCCAAACCGAAAACGACTCTGCCGTGTTGCTCTACCGCGCCAACTACAACCAACCTTGGCACTCCATCCCCTATACCCGGCAAGGCAATTGGAAACTCGGCTTTTTCACCGTCAATGATCTCCCCACTGGGCAATATACCCTCGGTGTCATCGATAAGTCGACCCTTTCACTTACCGAGCAATACGCCGACCAAAAGCTGTTTCCCAACCCCGCCAACGACCAAGTCACTTTGCAATGGAATGGCAACAGCAGCGGCGAAATCAAGGTTTACAACCAGAACCTCCAACTGCTGAAGTCCATCCCCTTCGACAATACCGACCGGATAACCATCAATATCAGCGATTTGGCCTCTGGCCTTTATTTCATTGAATGTAACGCCATGCTGCACAAACTAATCATCAAATAAAATGAAAAGAATCACCATCCTGCTGGCACTCTGTGTCATCGTCTTCACCTCCTGCAAGAAAGACCCCGTTTGGAACAGGTTTTTCGGCTATACCAAAGATGACATCGTGGGCCATTACGAAGCCAATCCCGATGAAAGCCTCTATGAGGATCTTCCCACCGAGGGCGTGAAGGTTTACAGCAACGCCGTCCTCGACATCACTTCGCTTTCCAATGACCTCATTTCCATTAGAATCGTCATCCCCGATGTGATCAACAAGGTGTTTTCGGGACCCGTTTACAGCGCCGCCGACAACTCCGACATCGTCCTGCTCAACGGCGACGACGACATCCAGATGACCGTCTACAAGAGCGACAAAGGCGAAATACGGCTTCACGGCCGACAAAAACGATACCACTACGACGCTAGCAATGTGCTGGTAAGCAGCGAGAATTACGGATTCGACGTGATCAAGTAAGAAGTCAGAAGTAAGAAGTCAGAAGACAGAATGAGAAAGAGGGTGACATTCATAACTTGATGTCACCCTCTTCTTACTTCTTCCTCCTGACTTCTGTCTTCTACAGGAATTTACATCATCAGGAACGACATCATCACGCCAGCTGCGACAGCCGAGCCGATCACGCCGGAGACGTTCGGGGCCATGGCATGCATGAGCAGGTGGTTCGATGGATCGTACTTCTGACCTTCGACTTCGACCACACGGGCGCTATCCGGCACAGCCGAAACGCCAGCAGCACCGATCATCGGGTTGATCAGGTCTTTCTTTGACATCCTCAGGAAGACGTTCATCAACTTGGCACCCAGCAGACCGCCGGCGGTAGCCACCGCAAACGAGCAGGCACCCAACACGAAGATCTTGATGGAGCTGGAGGTCAGGAACACCGAAGCTTGGGTGGAGGCACCCACGGTGAGACCCAGGATCATAGTCACGATGTCGATTAACGGGTTGGAGGCCGTGTTCTGCAAACGCTTCACGACGCCCGACTCCTTGATGATATTGCCGAAGAATAGCATACCCAGTAGCGGCAGGGCCGTGGGGCTGATGAAGGTGGTGAGGATGAGGCCAACGATGGGGAACATGATCTTTTCGGTCTTGTTCACCATGCGGGGAGCCTTCATCTTGATCAAGCGCTCCTCCTTGGAGGTCAGCAGGCGGATGATAGGCGGTTGGATCACCGGCACCAGAGCCATGTAGGAATAAGCCGCGATGGCGATAGGTCCGATGAGGTTTCGTGTGCCGTTCGTGCCGTTGGCCAGACGTGAAGAGAGGAAGATGGCGGTAGGACCGTCAGCACCACCGATGATGCCGATGGCGCCTGACTCACGCAGGTTGAAGCCCAGGTACAAGGCACCGATGAAGGTCAGGAACACGCCGAGCTGAGCGGCGGCACCGAGGATCATCAGCTTGGGGTTGGCGATGAGCGACGAGAAGTCGGTCATGGCGCCGATGCCCAAGAAGATCAAAGGAGGATAGATACCTTTGTTCACGCCGAAATACAGGTAGTTGAGCACACTGCCTTGTTGATAGAGACCCGTCTGAAGGTTCAGCTCGCCACTCTCGAACACCTGGTTCATGAAGAGTTTCACCTCTTCGATGTTGGCGGCGGCGATGCCGAAGTCAGCCATGTTCATCTTATCGACGACCTTGATGGCCTCGCTCAGCACCATGTGCTTGTCGCCGGGATTCTCGCCGAACACAGTGGCCAGCAAGGCCTTGGCGGTATTGACGTCAAAGCTGTAGGTCCAAGTGTCAACGTTTTGTATCCACGCCAAAGCGTCAGCCATGCTGATGCCGTTGCCTTGGAAGAAGGGGATGTTGCCGCAGATGATACCTGTGCCGATCGGGATGAGCAGCATGGGCTCGAACTCGAACTTCACTGCAAGGAAGATGAAGATGATACCCACGATGATCATGATGAGGTTGCCGAGCTTGCAGTTTCTGAAGCCCGTGAGCAGCCAGAACTTGCGGAGGCCGTCCTTAAGCTCAGCCTTGACGGAGGTGTCTTCCTCGACGGTAAGCGTCTGTTGTTGCTCCGTCTTGATTTCAGCCACCTCTTGATCGGCCATGTCGGCCAATTGGGCGTTGTTTTCCTCAACGCTCATCTCGCTGACCGCGTCGGTCTGCTCCGTGAGATCGCTCACCCTGGTGGCGAACATCGGGTTGTTGACCACCGCGATGTTCAGCAGGAGCAAGACGACCAGCGAAGCCATGATGACGACCGGTCTTCTGTAAATACTTTTCTTACCCAACATGACCTTATCCGATTACGATTAACACATCACCTTGGAGCACGTTGTCGCCCTGGCGGCAGTTGATGGCGGTAATGGTACCGTCAGCCTCAGCCAGCAGGTTGTTTTCCATCTTCATGGCTTCGTACATCAACAGCTTGTCGCCTTTCTTGACGGCGTCACCCTGCTTGACGAAAATCTGCATGATGGTTCCGGGAAGCGGAGCAGCCATCTTGTAGCCGTTTCCACCGGCAGCGGCGGCTGGTCTTGGAGCAGCGGCCTGGGCGGGAGCGGCAGCGGGCTTGGCAGCGGGACGTGCCACTGGAGCGACGACCGGAGCAGCCTGTTCTTCCATTTCCACTTTATATTCGGTCCCATTCACATCGACGGTGGCAATGTTACCCTCAATGTTCTGGACTTCAACTTCGTATGGTTTACCACTAATGGTGAATTTGAATTTTTTCATAGTTCTAAAGATTAACGTTTCCAGTGTCTAACTCCATAATTCTTATCATTCCAAGAAGTCATCCTTCTCTCGATGGTAATGACGTTGCTTTCTTCATCATGAAGATTGGTAGAGAGGTACAGGGCCATCCCGATGGCGGTGAGCACTTCGTTCGGGATCTCACCTTCGGCGGCTTTCACCACGGGTTTGGTCGCCGGCTTTTCGATCACCTTGGGAGTATTCCTTTCGGCATCCTTCTTGGTGAAGTAATTGGCCACGCCCCTGAAGATCATCGAAAGGATGAACAGGGCGATGATGACGATAAGGAAACCCGCGACGGTGACGATCCATCCCTTGGTGTAGATGGCCGGATCATGTCTCAAGATTACTGATAACATTTCCATGGCACACACGGTTTAGAGCGGGATGTTGGAATGTTTCTTCTCGGGGTTGGCCAGACGCTTGGTCTCGAGGGTACGCAGGGCGCGGATCACGCGGAAACGGGTGTTGCGCGGCTCGATCACGTCGTCGATGTAGCCGAACTTGGCCGCCTCGTACGGGTTGGCGAACTTCTTGGTGTATTCATCCACCTTCTTGGCCACAAACTCGGCGCGCTCCTCGGGATTCTCAATCTCTGAAATCTTCTTGCCATCAAGCACCTCAACGGCACCGGAAGCACCCATCACAGCGATCTCAGCGGTAGGCCAAGCATAGTTTACGTCGTTACGCAGCTGCTTGCAACCCATCACGAGGTGAGAGCCACCATACGACTTGCGGAGGGTGACGGTGACCTTCGGCACGGTGGATTCGCCGTAAGCGTAGAGCAGCTTGGCGCCGTGGACGATGATGCCGTTGTACTCTTGGCCAGTGCCAGGCAAGAAGCCGGGGACGTCGACCAAGGTCACGATCGGGATGTTGAAGGCGTCGCAGAAGCGGACGAAACGGGCACCCTTGCGGGAAGCGTCGCAGTCCAGCACGCCAGCGAAGAAGGCCGGGTTGTTGGCCACGATACCCACCGGCATGCCATCGAAGCGGGCGAAGCCGACGATGATGTTCTTCGCGTAGTTCTTGTGGATCTCCAGGAAGTCGCCGTTATCGACGATGGCGGTGATGATGTCGCCAACATTGTAAGGCTTGTTCGGGTTGTCGGGGATGATCTGGTTGAGGGCGTCCTCCATACGGTCGATGGGGTCATTGCACTCCGCGAGCGGAGGATTCTCCATGTTGTTCTGCGGGATGAAGGAGATGAGTCGGCGGATGATGCCAAGACCTTCTTCCTCCGTTTCAGCAGCGAAGTGGGCCACGCCTGACTTCTGGCTGTGGATGCGAGCGCCACCAAGGTCGTCGGTGGAAACATCCTCGCCGATGACGGTCTTCACCACTTTCGGGCCAGTGAGGAACATGTAGCTGCCCACATTGGTCATGATGATGAAGTCGGTCAGTGCGGGAGAATACACGGCACCGCCGGCGCAGGGACCGAAGATGGCCGAAATCTGCGGGATGACACCCGAAGCGTTGATGTTGCGTTGGAAGATCTCAGCGTAACCGGCGAGGGAACGGGAACCTTCCTGGATACGGGCACCGCCCGAGTCGCAGATGCCGATGACGGGAGCGCCGACCTTCATGGCCTGGTCCATCACCTTGCAGATCTTCAATGACATGGTCTCACTCAAGGCACCGCCGAACACGGTGAAGTCCTGAGCGTAGACGTAAACGACGCGGCCGTCGATGGTGCCATGACCGGTGACGACGCCATCGCCAAGGAATTGTTGCTTGTCGAGACCGAAATCGACGGTACGATGGGTCACGAACATATCCGTCTCTTCGAAGCTGCCTTCGTCGAGCAGGAGGGCGATACGTTCACGGGCAGTCATCTTGCCCTTAGCATGCTGTGAGTCGATGCGTTTCTGGCCGCCACCGAGACGAGCCTCACCGCGCTTCTCCAGCAATTCCTGTATTTTCTGTTCAATTAACATGATGAAATGTATTATTTGTTTTTGTTTTCGCAGAGTTCAGTCAGCACGCCGAAGGTTGATTTCGGGTGGAGGAAAGCGATGCTGAGGCCTTCAGCGCCGCCGCGTGGAGCCTGGTCGATGAGGCGGATGCCAGCTTCCTTGGCTTCCTCAAGTTGGTTCTCGATGCCTTCGACGGCGAAAGCGATGTGGTGCATGCCACCCTTGCCGTTGTTCTTCTCGATGAAAGCGGCGATGGTGCTCTCGGGGCTGGTGGGTTCAAGTAACTCTATCTTGGTTTGGCCGCAACGCAAGAAGGCGGTCTTCACCTTTTGGTCGGCAACTTCTTCGATGGCGTAGCACTTGGTGCCAAGCAGCTTTTCAAAAAAAGGGATGGACTCGTCGAGGCTAGTCACGGCGATTCCAATGTGCTCAATGTGAGTAGGATTCATGATTTATTCGAATAAATTAATAATAAAAAATACGCGTATTAAAAATCGGTGCAAAGGTACGACATATTTTCGGGGTTTCCAAAGGAAAAATGAAGGGAGAGTGTGTCCGCCAACATTTTCGAAAATTTTATGGCTCCCGTTTCCGTCAAATGCCCCGAATCATAAAAATCCTCGTCATCAAAACCTTCCGCAAAAAAGAAATTGTAGTATTCAACGTTATGGTAGAGCGTGTTCAGGCTGTCGGCCACACGCTTCATTTCATGAAGGACAACATCGCTAATCAGGTATTGATACGTCTGATAAACCGGAGCGGAGACCAATATCAACTTTGCTCCCTGTTCGCAACACAGTTTAGCTATGGTGTCGTGTCCTCTCACAAATTCCTTGAAGGCTTTTTCATCTTGTGGCATGTTGGAGTCCACGATTTGTGGAAGACGTTGCCATTGCCAGTAGGGGGAACGGCCTTGAACTCCGAGTTTGACAAAGCCGAGCGAATCGCAGAAGTCGCGTGTACGTTGGCCGAAAAACAACCTGTTCATATAGTTTTCGCTTGAATTCAAGATTTCGGACCAATAACGCCAACCGTACTGTCGTATTCCCAAGTATTTTGTCTGCATGCATCTGAACGTGTTGGTCCGTTTCTTTGCCTGAGGCGTCGACCCCCTGTCTCTTGTCCTTCCAAATTCAAAGTACTCATACGAAAAGGGCAGCACTACTATTCGGAGATGATTCATCTTGGGGAGATACCTTTGTGCCAATTCCGCGTCGCAATTCCATTCTTTTCCAGAAATGGCAAAGTTAAAGACGCTGTCACCCAACAGTTCAGGAACCAAAGCCTCTTCTATATGGGAATTACCCATCAACAGCACGGAGATATCGTCAAGATGACGTTCCACATACTCCCTTTTGTAGGAATAAATGTTGGGCCTGGTAAGCAGCAGCAACTCCAACACAACACAAGCCGCAATCACCAAAAGGCCAAAAACAACACTATTCTTGATCAAGTTTTTCATGATTCAGAATTGAAAATAAATGAAATCAGGACGATTCGTAAAAGAGGAAACCGTTATACAACACATAGCTATTGACAAATACAACAGCCAACGCACCCACCTGGGTTCAAATAGTTTAACTTTGGATATTTCCAGTCCATGCGCTTTCCCCCGCTGAAGCCATTCCATCACCATCATAACCATGATAAAGACCGTCTTCGGCCACATGTCGGACTGGATAAAGAGCCGGTAGCTGGCACGGAGCGTCCCCCATTGGCACATCCCTGAGAGATATCGAACGAAATCCACCATGCTATCCGAGCGGAAGATGATCCACCCGAACAGAACCAATCCGAACGTGACAAGCATTTGACCTGCTTCTCTCCATGTCGGGAGAATCCTTCTTTCGGCAATTTGGCCAGTGCTTTTTCGCTGGCTTCCCAAACAAATCCCAGGCAAAAACAACAATGCGTGATACATTCCCCACGCCAAAAAAGTCCAGTTGGCACCATGCCACAATCCGCTGAGCAGAAACACGATCAGGACATTGCCAAAATGTCTTGCCTTGCCTTTCCTATTACCCCCAAGCGGGATGAAAACATAATCACGGAACCATGTCATCAGAGAGATATGCCACCGTTGCCAAAACTCGGCTATATTGCGACTGAAATAGGGATTGTTGAAGTTCCTGGTCAACCGAATACCGAATAGTTTTGCCACACCGACGGCCATGTCTGAGTAACCCGAAAAATCGGCATAGATTTGAAAAGAAAAAAGTATGGCGGCAAGAAGCAATTCACTACCAGGCATCTCCACTCTTGTAGACCAAAAGAAAACGGAAGACACTCCTTTTGCACAGTAATCAGCCACCGCGATTTTCTTGAACAGTCCCCAAAGCATCTGGCGCATACCGTCAACGGCGGTATCGTAGTCAAACTCACGCTTCTTCAGGAACTGAGGCAACAAATTCGTCGCCCGTTCAATAGGGCCGGCCACCAACTGTGGAAAGAACGAGATGAAAGCGTAGAAGGCAATGACGTCCTTGGTCGGTTCTAACTTGCCTCGGTAGACATCGATGGTATAAGACAAGGCTTGGAAAGTATAGAACGAGATGCCCACGGGAAGAATCACTTTAAGCAACAGCCCATCCGTTGAGAAATGGAAGAGCTGTGCAAACTCCGTGACAAAAAAGTCATAGTACTTGAAAAGCGCCAAGATACCAAGGTTAAGGATGACATTCAGCCACATCCATATCTTGGCTTTCTTCTTCGACTCCGCCTCCACAATCAGCAAGCCACTACCCCACGAACAGAACGAGGTGAGTGCGATAAGCATCAAGAAACGCCAGTCCCACCAGCCATAAAACACATAACTCGAAACCACGACAAAGGCATTCTGCAACTGCAACTGTCGTTTCGACCGGCTGATTAATCGGTCGAACACAAACCAGTAGAGCAGGAACACCAACGGCAGAAAGACTGCAAACTGAATCGAGTTGAAGATCATAACTGACTGGTTATATTAT
>JAGCPG010000095.1 GCA_017645245.1 Bacteroidales bacterium | reverse complement strand
AGCAACCTGGCAGGATCGCATGGAGGTGGGGCTGCTCGGCTGGCTTACGACCGCTTCGGCGCGATATGGGGCCAGGGCGTGGGACTGCAAGGCCAAAGCTATGGCATCCCCACCATGCACGGCGGAGTGGATGTCATCAAACCATACGTGGATGAATTCATCGAATTCGCCAAACAACATCCTGAATACAAATTCCTTGTGACGAAAATCGGTTGCGGCATCGCAGGCTTCACCATCAAGGAGATGGCACCGCTGTTTCAACAAGCCATCGACGTGGAAAACATCATCCTGCCCAAAGATTTTGTGGAGGCGATAGTTCGTTAGAGACTAAGAAAGCGTTGCGATTCGCATTATTCCTTATTGCTGCCAATCGGGTTTGCGCTTCTCGAAGAAGGCTGCCATGCCTTCCTGTCCAGCCTTGGAGATGCGCTGGTTGGCGATGAGGGAGGCAGTCTCACGGTAGACCGAGGCGTAGGGATCGTTGGTGCCGGTCACCAAACGCAACAGGTTCTTACATTCGGCGATGGCATCAGGGGAGGCGTGCATGAAATGGTCGATGTATTGCCGCTCCATGTTAACCAGCTGCGACTCGTCGGTGACGACGTTCACCAAGCGGAAGTCTTTGGCTTCCTCGGCGGAGAAGATCCTGCCCGTGAGCATCAGCTCCTTGGCGGCGGTAGTGCCGATCTTCTGCACCACGAAAGGCGAGATGGTGGCCGGCGTGATACCCAGCCGCACCTCCGAAAAAGCGAACTTGGTCAACGACTCGGCAATGACGATGTCGGCAGCGGCGATGATGCCATTGGCGCCGCCGATGCAGGCACCGTGGACTACGGCGATGACGGCCTTGTCGCAGAAATGGATGGTTCGGAACAGCTTGGAGAGCTGCTCGGCGTCAGCCACGTTCTGGTCATAGCGGAAGTTCGCCATCTCTTTCATGTAAGCCAAGTCGGCACCGGCGCAAAACGACTTGCCATTGCCCTTCAGGATGATGACACGGATGTCGTCGCGGCTGTTCAGCCAGTCGATGGCTTCGGTGAGCTCGTGGATCATCTCGGGATTCAACGCGTTGCGCACCTCGGGGCGGTCAAGGTTGACCCAAGCCATGCTTTCCCCTAATTGTATTTTGATCGTCTTGAAATCCATAGCGCAAAAATCGGAAATTTTGACATAAACCACCTCCGTTTCAGAAAAAATCTTTTCCTTTGCACGATATTTGACGTCTCTTTTTGAAAAACGCATTTTATGGAAGACGAGAATTTCAGACAGGAATTGGAAGATCTTTTCAGGCTGTTCAAACGCCTTTTGGAACGTGAATCGCTCGACGAGATACCCGGCGTGGATTCGCAACAGCTTGAGCAACTCAAGACCTTCATGGCCCAGTTCGACAGCATGAAGGACCAACTCAAGATGGAGAGGGTTCACGTGGATCCTTTCACCAAGATGATGGTTTCAACCCTGGTGAAACAGCTGCGCGAGCAACTGGGCGACGATATTGAAGGGATCGGGGAGATCGAGGAGAACCGCCACGTGGCCATCGAGGAACCGACAAGCATCGCCGCCATCGACGAGATGCTGAAAAACCCCGACCTGACCGACGCGGAGATCGACGCCTTGCTCGACAAACGCTCCCAATTTTCAAACAAATTGTCATAGGTTTGAAATTTATTCCTAATTTTGTCGTTTCCAAAAAAGCGAAATACATCACCATGAAAAAAATACTGTTTACCTTAGTTGCCCTGCTGCTTTCAACCGGCGCCTTTGCCCAACTCATTGCCAACAAGACCGACAAGAAGTTCACCATGGGCATCGACCTTTTCAGCGACATCCAGCTTTCCACTCCCGACAACTGGGACGCCCGCATGTTTAACCAAGGCTTCAGCTGCGCCCTGACCTACAACTTCCCGCTGGGCGAGAGCAAGAAGCACACGATTAGCGTAGGCTTGGGCTATACGGGCCACAACTACTACTCCTATAGCCGCATCGCCAACCCTTACGCCGACACCTTGCAGCTGATCCAGTACCGCGAGGAAGGCAAGACCGTGGACGGCTTTAAGCGTTATAAGGTGAACTGCAACTACATCGATCTTCCCGTTGAGTTGCGTTTCCGCATCAAGGATGTGGTGAAGATCGGCGTGGGCTTCAAGGTGGGCCTGTTGGTGAACGCCAAGACCAAGTTTGTCGGCAACAACGAAGATGGCGTGAAGATTCACGAGAAGTATTGTTACATCAACAATGTGGAGAAGTTTGCCTATGCGGCTACCCTGCGTGTGGGCTACAAATGGGTGAGTGCCTTTGCCGCCATGCAGCTGAATCCCGTCTTCGAGGTGGGTCACGAGGCGCCCAAGATCATGCCGCTCTCAGTGGGCGTGACCTTCGCACCGTTCTGATTGTCAATTTCCTGAGTGGAAGATGGTGTAAGTCACCGTGGCTTGCAGCACAATGTTGAACCAATGCAGGAAATAGCTGCCTGCGTTAGGCGTCAGGCGGCATGGCGTCAATGAATTCATGGATCTGATATTGAACCCCAACCGATCGTTGATGTCGAATTGTATGCCCACATTACCCGTGACCGAGAAGAAAAGGTAGGAAGGATTCTCGAATCCGCTCTCGTTATCGGCCGATTGGCTGTTCTTGATCAAGAAATCGCCGCTCAAACCGGCTTCCAATGTGATGAAGTCGAAATACCGTCCGTTAATGTTGATCTCCGAGAGGTTGTAACGATACATGATGGGCAGCTCGACGTAATGCAGTTGGATGTCCATGGGCAACTTTCCGACATTCAGCTCATTGCTGTCGGAATGGGCGCCAAAACGTGAATACTTCATCTCCAGCTGCCATGAGCTCGGTCCGTCGGTGGGGATGCGGCCGAAGACGCCTGCGGTCCATCCGATCTGGTGGAAACCGCCGTAGCCGTCGCCGTTGATCTGCGAGGCCACCACGCCAGCCGTCAAGCCACCGTCGAAGGACTGGGCATGGCATTTGAAGCCGATTGACATTAGGGTTATCGCGATAATCAGTGTAACGATCCTTTTCATTTGACAATGGTTTTATAGTGTTCGTATCTTTCGTTGATTTCCCTGACGAAAATGAAGGTTTGCTTGGGGCTGTAAAGCTCCACATTGTCGGCCCATACGTTGGGGTCGTTGCCATTCTGAATAGCCTGCTCACGTGAGTTCATCACACGACTCAGGCCAGCGTTGTAGGACGCCAGGACGAAGTTGATGCGCTCAAGGCTGTCGGTGACGACGCCCGACAACTTGCTGTCGAGATGCACCAGGAGTTTTCCGCCGGCATCCAGTTGCTCTTCCACCGATGACTCATGGGTGATGTTGTACTTGTTCATGATGCGGGGCATCAGCTGCATCAGCCCGAAAGCGCCCTTGTGGTTGACCAGATCGGGCTTGAAGCGCGATTCCTGGTAGATGATGGAGGCCAGCAGGCGCCAGTCCCAGCCGATCTTCTTGGCCTCAGCCTTGATGAGATGGTCGAATTCGCAGATTTGGTCCGGGGTCGCCAGCTGGGGTGAATTGCTGTCTTGAGCCGGCAGTTTGGTCGCCAGCAACAAGCAGCAAAATACCATTCCAACACGGAGAAATGCCTTCATAAGTGTCATTTTAGCCGTCAAAGTTAAAAAAAACTTTTTTGTTCGGGCGTTTTTCTTAATTTCGCATCCTCAATCATTATTATGGCGAAGAAGGCAAAAATACAGGATTACAACCTTTTGTACAATTTGGTGCGCCCGTTTGTTGATTTCAACGCGCGACGCTCGTATCGTCGGTTTGAGGTTCACGGACAAAAAAACTTGCCCAAGGACGGCGCCTTGATCTATGGCATCAACCATAGCAACACTTTGATGGATGCCTTGGTGGTGCTGGCGACCAGCCATCACAAGAAGGTGTTCATGGCACGTGGCGACATCTTTGCCAATCCCACGGTGGCCAAGATCCTGAAATTCACCCGCATTCTTCCGCTGTTCAGGATCCGCAATGGCGTGGCGGCGGTGCGCAACAACACCGACTCGATCGAGCAAGCCGTCGACGTGGTGCACGACAAAGTGGGACTGTACCTGTTTCCAGAAGGGCGTCACCGCACCAAACATTCCCTCTTGCAGCTGAGCAAGGGCATTTTCCATATCGCCTTGGACTCGAACCGTGAGTTTGGCCAGCAACAGCCGATCTATATCGTTCCCGTAGGCATTGAGTATGGCGACTATTTCCGCTACCGTTCCACCTGCTTGGTGAACTTCGGAGAGGCTATCAACGTGACGGATTTTATACGTAACAGCACCGAGGAGAACGAGGCAGTGCTGATGAACCAGCTGCGCGAAATGCTTTGGGAACGCATCTCCGAGCTGATCACCTATATTCCTGACGATGAGGACTATGACGCCACTTGGGAAATCGTGAAGATGAAGAACGAGAAACGGGCGGGCGGCTTGTACAAGAAGATGCTGCGCAACCGCGCTACGGTGGAAAAAGTCCAGCAATACAAAAAGGAACATCCTGAAGAGGCTAAAGAACTGTTTGCCAAGGTGTTGAAGTTTTCCGAAAACCGTGTGAAAAACAAGATTTCGGTCACTTCGACGGCCAAAAAACGCCCATTGGTCAACTTCCTTTGGAAGTTCTTGTTAGCGTTGGTTGGATTCCCGTATTTCGCCGCTTCCACAGTGGTGAACGCCATCGCCTGGGTTCCAATGGTGATCCTTAAGTCGAAATTGAAAGACAAGGCCTGGGGCAATACTATCTGTTATGGCAGCAGATTCTTGTTGTCGCCCTTGGCGTTCATTGGCGGCACCATAGCCTTGTTCTGCACCTTGCCTTGGTATTGGGCTTTGGCAGGCGCGGTGCTGCTGTTCTTCTCCTACGACATTTGGTTCGATTACCTCGAATTGGTTCGTCGTTTGGTGTCGGACGTCCGCTGGACTTTCAAAGGCAAGCTGAGAAAAGCGTACAAGGATCTAGGCCTGAATAAGTACTTCTGACTTCTTCCTTCTGACTTCTGTCTTCTTTAGAAGATGTAATTGAATCCGATAAAGGTTTTGAACTTCTTGGCGTCGCGATCGCGTTCGTTGAGGGCGCGGCCCAAATCCACCGCTAGGATCATGTTGCGGTTCATGATAAGCTTCAGGCCGCATCCGGCGCTCGTATGGACGCTCTCTTTTTGACCGCTGTAATAGTCGCTTCCCGCAAGGTAGTCGTTATGCCCGTCCGCCGCCTTCATCTCTTTTTCACGGAACTTCTGCGTCACCATACCGGCGTCGAAGAAGGGAGCCAAGGCCACTTGCCAGTTTTGGTTGATGAACTGGAAGCCCACGATACGCCAACGCAGCTCGAGGTTGCCGAAAGCGTAGCCTTCGCCCATGACGCCGTTGCGGTTGACGCCACGCATGGTGACGGCGCCGCCCAAACCTTCGGTGTACATCTTCTGGAAGAACATCGTGTTCAGGTTGTTGATCATGTACCAAGGGGTCTTGCCGGCAATGCGGTTCTGGGTACCGAGGCGATAGGCCAAGGTCAGCTTGTCTTTGTAAACAGGTATGTATTGACGCCAAATGAAGGTGAACGAAAGGTTGCTGTAACCTTCGCGGTCGATGATGTCAGGTGCACCCACCAAGGTGGCTTCGGCATAGATGCCTTTTGTGGGATCGCTGTTATGGTCGCGGCTGTCGTAGATCATGCCGAGACGGAATTGCAAGGTGTTTCCGCCATTGGCCTCGTCGGCGTGGATGATGCCTTCTTTCACGTAGTTTTCGTAAAGTGTGGGCTTTTGGCCGGCCAAGGTGGTCAATTTCACCGTGTCAATGGGCGAAATGGAGGTGTTGTAATAGGCCAGGCCGGCAGACCAGTGCAGATTCGGCACGTTGAAGAAGGGACGCTGCATGCTGCCCACAAAACGGAACTGGTTACGGTTGATGAAGTGGTAACTGCTTGTGATTGAGTCTGGTATAAATCCCATGTTGGGATCGAAAGCGCTGGCTTCATAGCCGTTGAAGCCGAAAAACTCATACTTCTTGGCGTAGAAATAGGTGACGTCGAAAAAGAGCTTGGTATCCTTGATCACGTAAGGCATGTCGCTATAGAAGCGGAACACGCCAGAGCCTTTGGTGTAGCGCGAAGCCTCCACGTTGAACTTGTAGTCGTAGCGGGGATAGCGCGAGCCGTCGCCGTAGTTGAAGATGTCGCAGCAAACGCCGTATTGGAAGCCCAAGTCGGCGTCGTAGCCCACTACGGGCAGGGGACCGAAGTTCCAACCTTTCTTGACGATCTCTTTTTTCTGAGCGAAGGTGCCACTGGCCAACAGCAGCGCAATGAGGATGAGCAAATACTTTTTCATGGTGAAAGAATTTTTGGCAAAGGTACGCAAATAATGGTATCTTTGCGCCTCCAAACAAAGAAATATGAGTTTTGTCGAGATACTCCTGATCGGCATCGGCCTTTCGATGGACGCCTTTTCGGTTTCGATCTGCAAAGGCTTGACCACCAAGCGATTCTCGTGGAAGATGGCATTGACCTGCGGCCTTTGGTTTGGAGTTTTCCAAGCCTTGATGCCGTTGATCGGCTATTTTCTCGGCGCTCAGTTTCAGCATTATTTCGAAGCTTACGACCATTGGATCGCTTTTACCTTACTCTTCTTGATCGGCGCCAACATGATTAGGGAGTCTTTGTTTGGAAAAGACGAAGACGCGTCGGCGTCATTGGACTTCAAGACCATGTTGCTTTTGGCCATCGCCACCAGCATCGACGCTTTGGCCGTGGGTATCTCGTTCGCTTGCATCCAAGTGAAGATCTGGTCGTCGGTGCTTATCATTGGGGTGACCACCTTCCTTTTCTCCATCTTCGGCGTGAGGATCGGCAACGTGTTCGGCTCGAAATTCGAGAAGTCGGCGGGGATCGTCGGAGGTATCATATTGATTCTCATTGGCTTGAAAATCCTATTGGAACATCTCGGCATGATTTAGTCATTTTTTTCTTGCGTTATT
>JAGCPG010000094.1 GCA_017645245.1 Bacteroidales bacterium | reverse complement strand
GTGCTTACCGAACTTCTTGGTGACCTGAGCGTTCATGATCACATAGAAAGGCGACTCCTTGATATCCTGGCCGTCTTTCACAGCAGTGGCATTGCCCGCCAATGAGGGAACACGGCTATCGCCGTTGAACTGGGTGATGAGGTCAAACTGCCATGTGCCCGGGGCATACGACAGTGTCAGCAAGCCCTTGTAACGGTTCACGAAAGGCTTCTCACGCAAGGTGTCGTTGATGGTCATCTTCACATCGGTGTAACGGAAGGCGGCCGACACGTCGAAGTCCTTGAACAGCTCATAATCCAGCTGTATCTGGGCACAGTTGGAATAGGATTTCCCATTGAGGTTGTAGATGCGGATCTGATGGGCATCGGCGTCACGGTCAATGACAATCTGGTTGACGAAGTCGGTGCGATAGGCATCCACCAGCAATTGAATCTCCTTCTCCCCCACATCGAAATGCTTGGAGAGGTTGAGGCCAAAATTCCAAGCCTCCTCCATCCTGGGCTTTTCGGCTTGATCCACAAAAACGATCTCCCTTGACGAAGCCAAAATGGTGGAATTCTCAGCCAGGACATTGGGCGAGCGATAGCCCTTACCAGCCGAGAGACGCAGTGCCAGCTCGTTGTCGGTACGGAAACGCACGTGCAAACGTGGGGTATAGAACAAACGCTCGTAATAGCTGTTGTAATCAACACGGAAGCCACCTATGACAGTCCAATGGTGGTCGTCGCTGAAGACGTATTCAGCAAAGGCGCCCGGCACCTGCTCCACACGTTTCATGGCACTGTCGACCAGCATCTCATCGTATTTGTCGTAAGAAAAACTCGTTCCCACCGAATATTTATGATGCTCGTTGACGATATAAGAGTCGAACAGCATGTTTGCATAATAGGAAAGCTGGGTGGCGTCGTAGTCCTTCAATCCGAAATAGGAATCCAGCTTGTGATAGGTTACCTGTTGCTGGATGCCGAGGCTGGTTTCAGGACGGTCGAAGATGAAACCCGTCTTGGCGAAGGCTTCATAGCGCTCAGTGTTGATGCCAATGCCATAAACGTCGTATCCGGCTTCTCCACGGTGTTTCGGATCAAAATCCATCTGACCGCTGAGGCGGGTCTCCTTCAGTGCCTTGACGCCCAACTTGCAACCAAAATGGCCCCTGTTGGGATGGTTGTAACGCAGAAACACGTTGTATTGGGTGGTCATGGGATCGTCGAGGAAACCGTCGCCATTGCCATCCATCTTCATGAAGTTGTGTCCGACATGGCCGAGAAGCAGGATACCGTCCTTCTCCCCAATGTTAAAGCGCGTGTTGAAGTTGAACTCTGTCATGGCCATGGTATTGCCAAACAAGTTGAAATACAGTTTCTCGCTGTGATCCTCCTCGGGTTCCTTGTATTCCACGTTGATCTGTCCGCTGATTGACTCGTAGCCGTTGCGCACCGATGAGGCGCCTTTGGAGACCGAGATGCCATGCATCCAGGTGCCTGGCACGTAGCCAAGGCCGAAGGCCGAAGCCAAGCCTCGGAAGTTGGGCATATTCTCGGTCATCATCTGGGTGTAGATACCGCTCAGGCCAAGCAATTCGATCTGTTTGGCACCCGTGACGGCATCGGCGTAGGCCACGTCGACCGAGGCGTTGGTCTCGAAGCTCTCAGCGAGGCTGCAGCAAGCGCAGCGACGCAAGGCCTCACCGGTGATGTGTTCGATATGTCGCGGGTCTAAAGCGGTGACATATTGCGCCTTCTGGCGGGCAGCGATTTCCACCTCGTCCAAAGTCAATGGCGTGGTCATCACATGATCGTAATGCTGCGGTGTGGCCATGTGATGGACAGTGTCGTTTTCATAACCTACAAAACTGAATACCAAGCATTTGTATGTAGGATGAATCTCAATGCTATAATGGCCGTTCTCATCGGTGACGGTACCCACATTGGCAATTTTCCAATAGACGTTCACGCCTGGCAACGGGGTCCTTTTCCCGTCTTGGCTTTGTTCATAGACAGTGCCTTCAATGAATCCTTGCGCAAAGGCGTGGGAAATGAAAGCCAAAAACAACAGGATTATTAAGATCATTCTTTGTGTTTTCATGCTGCATTATTAAGATTATTCTTTGTGTTTTCATGCTGCAAAAGTAAGAAAAAAAGATGTTTGTTTCGTGATTTGATTTTACCTTTTTATTGTTAACTTTGCCCTTGAAATAACATTCGATATGAACGACACCATCCTCAATACTCACACGCTGGATCTGCTCGCGCAATACCGCCAGCTGCTGCCCATCTATGAGAAGATGGCGGAGGTGATTCCCGAGAAACTGAAGGAGTTCTTCGCCGAGGCGGGCATCATCGTGGCTACCGTGGAGCATCGCGTGAAGACGGAAAGCTCCCTTTCGGGGAAGCTCCAACTGAAAGGCGATAAATACCAAAGCATCAACGATATCACCGACTTGGTGGGCATCCGCGTGATCACTTTTTATAATGATGATGTGGACAAGGTGGCCTCCGTCTTGGAACGCCTGTTCGAAATCGACTGGGAGAACTCCATCGACAAGCGCAAGGCGCATGAAATCGATAGTTTCGGCTATCTTTCCCTGCATTACATCTGCCGTATTCCCGAGTCGGCATACACCAACCCTGAGCATCCAGAGCTGAACCAAATCCGTTTTGAGGTGCAGATACGCACCGTCCTCCAACATGCTTGGGCCAACATGAACCACGACACGGGCTACAAAAGCGGGGTGGAGATTCCTAAGGTATATAAGCGTAACTTGAGTCGCCTTGCGGGAATGT
>JAGCPG010000093.1 GCA_017645245.1 Bacteroidales bacterium | reverse complement strand
TCCTTCACGACGCCGGTCTTCTCATACTTTCTCTTGTAGCGCTTCAAAGCTCTGTCGATGCTTTCGCCTTCTTTTACAGGAATAATAATCATTTTAAAACACTTCCTTCTTTTAAATGGTTAATACTAAAAAACGTTTTTTGAGGGCGCAAAGGTACAACTTTTTTGGATATCTCAAAGATATTTTTCGTTCTTTTCCCATTGATGGAAAAGGACCCAATAAAAAAACACTTTAAAATGAAAAATTTCTAAATTATTTAATTTTATAATAGATATTCCGATTTATTTTGTATTTTTGCACTCAAAATAGGCTTATGATTAAAACGAAACAAGAGGTAGAAGAATTCCTTAACCAATTTGGTATCAAGTTCGACATATGGGGTATCTTCTATTTGGATAGGGACAAAAACGAAGAAGCTCTGAAAGCTTTAGGGATTACCCCTAGGGCCAGAGACGAGATCGTGCGTCAACTACAGCCAAACGACTATGTGGAAACATTACCAGCTGAATATTTCGATGAAATGTGGGTGTTTGGAAAAGACACGGAAGGAACTGAGCTTTATATCAAAATAGCTATGGGACAACCAAACAGCCAGACAATATGTATTTCGTTTCATATAGCGGATCATTCTATTAACTACCCTTACAAAAAAGAGATATAAATGGAAAAGTATGTCGATTTAAAAAGCCCTTTCACTGGAGGAAAAGTGAAAGAAGTGAGCACAGTCGAAGAGCATGAATTCCGTAAAGAAAAATTCACGGTTCATGTACGCTATTATGTTTGCGAAGATACTGGCGAGCGGTTTACGACAACTGAACAAGACGAGCTTTTGTTTAACGAACTCTATTCGCTGTATCGCGTAACCCATGGCATCCCATTCCCCGAAGAAATCAAGGGCATCCGTTTACGCTATGGTTTGAATTACCAGCAAATCACTAAAATATTAGGATTCGGAGCCAACCAATACGCACAATACGAAAAAGGGCAAATACCCTCAGATTCGAATGGCAAACTGCTTTCAGCGGCCATGAACCGACAGTTTATGCTTCACTTGTTGGAGGACAGTCGCGCCGAGTTCGACGAAGCGGAATACAACAAGATATATAAATTGATATTGGCCTCGGAAGCCCAACTCGAAAATGAAGAACAAAAAACACTCATTTACCGCAATATCCGACGTTCCATCTACAACGGTTTCGGCCAACTGAACGTCAACAAGGTTTCCGAAATGATCAAGTTCTTTATCTGCCAGGAAGGCGGCATCTTCCCCACGAAACTCAACAAGGAGATGTTCTATGCTGATTTTCTGCATTACAAACTGCACGGCCAATCCATCAGCGGCCTACAGTACCAAGCCATTCAATATGGTCCAGTTCCCGTTCATTACGACACCGTATATGACAATATCGATGGCATCAGGAAAGACATCGTGATTGTGCATGATATGGAAAGTGTCTGCTTGAATTGCAGTTCATGCGATCTCAGTGCTTTCAGCAAACAGGAGTTGGAAACGCTTCACATCGTTTTGGCGATTATCAAGCCCATGAACACTACGGAAGTGATAGACAGAAGCCACAACGAAGACGCTTGGAAACATTATCGCAACGGCAACCAGCTTATCCCTTATTCTGAGGCGTTTTCGCTGCGACTTGTGTGCAAAGAAGGACGTAAAGAAGGACTTCTTGAAGCAGCACGCAACATGAAAGCCCTGGGGATTGACGATGAAACCATCATGAAAGCCACTGGCATCACCGGCAACGTGTTACACGCAAAGGGAATCAACCCTTTATCTGAAGATTGAAACCTTCCTCAATCAAAGGCTTGAGAAACACCCGCATCTCCCCCACCGTGAACTTTTGCAAGCCTTCCTCTGGGGTGGGTCGATCGATCGTGTAAGCCATCACCTCACGGGGTTTCAGCAACCGGACAATGTCCATCCAGCCGTTCAACACTTCAGGTGAAGAGGAATCGAAATCCTTGCTCTTCAGAAACATGGTCTGCAAAATGAAGTCGCCATTGAACTGCTTCAAAGCCTCGATCACTCTGGCAACATCATACCCCGAAGCCGGATGGTTGATCTTCTCCACCAGCTCATTGGTCGGGGCATCGATCTTCATGATGGGATTGTCGACCTTACGCAAAGCCTTGAAAATCTCAGGCCGATGCACCTGGGTGGCGTTGGATAGTACGGACACCTTAGCTTTCGGATAGTATTGATTCCTCAAAGCCAACGTATCGTCGATGATCTGCGGGAAATCAGGGTTGATGGTCGATTCACCATCACCGCTGAAGGTAATCGAATCCACTGGAATCCTATCAACAACCAGTTGTTTCAGCTTGGCTTCAAGAGTCTCCCTGACTTCTGCAGCCTTGGGCAAACGGGTGTCGTCACGGCCATCTTTGTTCCAACCACATTCGCAATAAATGCAGTCAAAAGTACAAATCTTGCCATTTACCGGCAGCAGATTGATGCCCAGCGAGCTGCCCAGCCGACGACTGAAAATCGGTCCGAAAACCGTCTCTTCTCTAATCATGGCGCTTATTTCCCAAGCAGATGCTCAAACAGGAAGTTGTCGATCTTGGTGAAGAGATGCATCCGACATTCGCCGTCGCCGTACTCGTAGCCGCCGTAGATGCCGTGATTCTTGTTGGGATAGATCATCAGGTCGAACTGTTTGCCGTTGCTGATCATGGCCTTGATGAGCTCCATGGCGTTCTGGTAGTGTACGTTGTCGTCACCGCTGCCGTGGCAAAGCAGGTAGTTGCCCTTGATCAAGGCGGTGTTATGGACGGGTGAGTTCTTGTCGTAGCCATCGGGGTTCTCCTGCGGCGTGCGCATGAAACGCTCGGTATAGACGTTGTCGTAGTAACGCCAGTTGGTCACGGGAGCCACCGAAACGGCAGTGCTGATCACGTCGGCGCCCTTGGTGATGCCGTTGGCAGCCATGAAGCCGCCGTAGCTCCAGCCGTAAATGCCGATCCTATCAGCATCCACGTAGGGTTGCTTGGCCATGTATTTGGCCAAGGTGATCATGTCTTCGGTCTCATACTTGCCCAGTTGCAAATAGGTCATCTTCTTGAAGACCTCACCCTGAGCGCCGCTACCACGGTTGTTGATGGACACGCTGATGATGCCATGCTGCGCCAGCAGTTGCAGCCACCAGTAATCGCTGTCGGCCCACGAGTTGTTCACCGTCTGATGGCCGGGACCGCCATACACGTAGATCAACACGGGATATTTCTTGTTCGGGTTGAAGTCGGGAGGCAGGATCTGCCAAGCGTCCACATCCACCTGGGTGCCATCGGGCAGGGTGAAAGCGGGATCGCTGATCTTCATCAACTTCTTCTCACCAAGGTTGAAGGTCTTCAGCTTCTCGGCAAACTCATGGTTGTCCTCCAGTACGCGCACCAGCTTGCCTTTGTTGGTATAGAGCTCAAACTGACGCGGCTGGCTGATGGACGAGTTGATATTAATAAGGTAGCTGTAGTCGTTGCTGAAACGGGCGCTGTTGGTGCCTTCGCGGCCGATCACCTCGCGCATCTGGCCCTTCAGGTTGACGGCATAGATCTGACGATCGACAGGGGTGTTCTTGGCGGCTTGGAAAAACACTTCCCTACCGTCGAAGCCATACACTTGGGTCACGTCCCAGTTGCCTTTGGTCAGCTGCTTCACCAGGGTGCCATCAAGGAGATAGAGGTAAATGTGGTTGTAGCCGCTCTTCTCAGAAGTCATCAGGAAGCTGTTGCCGTTTTCAAGGAAGGTCCAGTCGTCGGTGATGTCGATGTAATAGTCGTTGGTTTCATCATAGAATATGCGGCTGGCGCCCGTGGTGGCATTTGCTGCCAAAATCTCGAGATGGTTCTGGTGGCGGTTCAGACGCTGGATGGCCAGGATATTTGGATCCTCGGTCCACTTCATGCGAGGCAGGTAAATGTCGGTCTCGGTGCCCGTATCCATCTTCACGCTCTTGCCTGTGGCCAGGTCATACACATAGACCTCCACGATGGAGTTGTCCTCGCCAGCCTTGGGGTACTTGAAGCTGTACCATTCGGGATAAAGACCCTCGAACTCTTCCATCTGGAACTCCTTCACGTTCGACTCATCGAAACGGTAGTAGGCGATCTTTTTGCTGTCGGGCGACCAGAAGAAGCCTTGCGAGAAGCTGAATTCCTCCTCGTAAACCCAGTCGGGAGCACCATTAATGATATGGTTGTATAGACCGTCGAAAGTGAATTGCTTCTCCTCTCCCGTCTTCAAATCCTTGATAAACAAGTTATTGTCACGCATAAAGGCCACTTTGGTGGCATCGGGCGAGAAAGTGGCAAGACGCTGTTTGCCATTCTCCGAAAGCGGTTGTAGCGACTTGGTCTTGATGTCGTAGACATAATAGGTTGCCGTGAAAGAATGGCGGTAGATCGACTCCATGTCGGTCATCACCAAGATCTTAGACTCGTCATCGCTCAGCTCGTAGTTCTGAATCAGAACGGGTTTCTCCTCCCCTTCCAATACCAGGTCCTTCATCTCGAAGAGCGTCTTCACGAGCTTTCCGGTCTTGTAGTTATAGATGTTGAGCGCGCCTTTCTCGAAGCTGCCGTAGGTCTTTCCGTCCTTCATGGAGTTCATGCCGCGGACGCTTTTCGTGGAAAAGGTGGGGCGTTCGTAAAGGTCCTCAAGGGTAAAGTTTTTCTTTTCCTGCGCAGTGGCAAGGAGCGTTCCCATCAGAAGGAACAGACTGACAAGCAAATATTTTCTCATGATTTTAGAATTAACGATGTGCAAAGGTAGTGATTTTCATATATAAAATTTCTTTTATTATTTTTTTTCGAAATTTTACACACGTAAATCAACGAACCCAGATATGGCAAAAAAAGCAGACGAAAAATATGACCGACGGCAGGACCTTGAGGGAAAATTCAACCGTTTTTGGAACAAGGCACTGAAGACGACGGACGTGGATTATTTGAAACGACTCACTACCGACGACCTCGTTGAATTGAAGAAAGCCGTCAGCAACATCAATAATCTGGTGACGCTGAGGGTGACGTATGGCTTTATTGAAAAAATACATGAGCTGGGCATAATAAACCGAGAGCAGGCAGAAGAGATGAGATCCGATGTAAACGGATTACATCCGAACACTAATGGATATGATGTAAAATACCCGAGAACTAAGGGATATGTTGTAAAATACGATACCGTAAAAATAATAGCAGAGATAAAATGCAACATTCCGGTGGGAGGAGATAGGTTTGGCTCCGCGCAGAGGAATGCCATAAAGGAGGACTTGAAAGGTCTGTGGAATGGCAAGAATAAAGAAGATATAGTCCCAGAATCTTATTATAAATTCATGGTGATCCAAGACGTTCCTGGTGCACGTGAAGCAATGGAACAGATTGTAAATTCAATGGATGGCAATTACGCGAAAGCCGCCAAACCCAAGAAAACGAAATAGGCAGCAGAAAAAGAAAAACCCGCTGTAAATCAGTGGGTTATTTGTCGTGGGACGTACTGGACTCGAACCAGTGACCTCTGCCGTGTGAAGGCAGCGCTCTAAACCAACTGGGCTAACGTCCCCCGTTTTGTTCGTAGAGACGCGCCATGGCACGTCTCTACGATATGTGGGGCGAACAAGGATCGAACTTGTGACCTCATGCCTGTCAAGCATGCGCTCTAAACCAACTGAGCTACCGTCCCATTGCGGATGCAAAAGTACAGCTTTTTTTGTTATCTCCAAGAAATCGGACAAATATTTTTTGAAAAAATGAAAAATGTCCTTAACTTTGCACTCCCGATAATGGGATAATGTATTCGTAAATTATTAAAAATCAAAATACTATCATCATGATGCAAAACAATATCGTCCCCGTTGACGTAGCGAAGAAACTCTTTGCAGAAAGTGGCTTGGCCTGCATCGGCAAGGCCGGTATCCGTGAAATCAACAAACTGGCCCGCGACATTGAGGCCGCCTCAGGTAAGAAATTCATCCACATGGAGATCGGCAACCCGGGTCTTCCGCCTGCGAAAGTCGGCGTTGAAGCCCAGATCAAAGCCCTCCAGGACGGCGTTCCGGCCAACTATCCGCCCATCGACGGTGCTCCTATCTTAAAGAAGGAAGCCTCGCGCTTCATCAAGTGTTTCCTTGACCTCGACGTCGATCCCGCCAACTGCATCCCCACCGTGGGTTCCATGCAGGGCGCCTTCGCTTCGTTCATGATCGCCGGCCACACCAGCGTCAAGAAGAACACCATGCTCTTCATCGACCCGGGCTTCCCGGTGCATAAGTTCCAAAACAAGGTCTTGGGTATCCCGATGGAGCATTTCGACATCTATGAATACCGTGGCGAGAAGCTTCGCGGCAAACTCGAGGAAATCCTGAGCAAAGGCAACATCCATAGCCTGCTCTACTCCAACCCCAACAACCCCACATGGGTGTGCCTCACCGACGAAGAACTGCGCATCATCGGCGAACTGGCCAACAAATACGATGTCATCGTAATGGAAGACCTCGCCTACTTCGGCATGGACTTCCGCAAGGACTACAGCCACCCCGGCGAAGCTCCGTTCCAGCCTTCCGTGGGCAAATACACCGACAACTACATCCTGATGATCTCAAGCTCCAAGGCCTTCAGCTACGCCGGCGAACGCTGCGCCATCCTCGGCATCAGCGACAAGCTGGCCCAACGCCATTTTGCCGACCTGAAAGCTTTCTGCGGACAGGAGATCTTCCTCCGCGCCATCCTCTTCGGAGCCCTTCACCCGCTGAGCTCAGGCACCTCACACTCTGCACAATACGCTTTGGCAGCAGTGCTGAAGGCTGTCAATGATGGCACCTACCGCTACCGCGACGACGTGCTGGAATACGGTCGCAAGGCTGAGTTGATGAAGAAGGCCTTCACCGAAAACGGCTTCTACATCACCTACGACGAGGACTGCGGTGAACCGATCGCCGACGGCTTCTACTTCACCTTCTGCTATCCCGGCTTCACTGGCGCCGACCTCGTGGAAGAGATGATGTACTACGGCATTTCCGGCATCTCACTTGACACCTGCGGCAGCACCAAGCAAGGCATCCGCGCCTGCACCTCACTCATCCAGAGAGCTGAGATCCCGGTGCTGGCTGAGCGTCTGGCCGCCTTCGCCAAAGACCATCCGGTAAAATGAAGAGATTGCCGAGGATAATATCCTCCGAGCAAAGAAATATAATGAATAAATTACTATTTTGCCTTATTGCCGTTCTAGGCGCTGGAACGGTCTGTGGTCAACATGTCCTCACCTACCAAAGCTATGTTAAAGGTGTGGCAAATGGTGACACGACGTTTGTTAACGTCAAGGAGAATGTGAAATGTCTGGAAATCAAGAATCTAAATAACGATATTAAACATCCTATCCCTGGCTATGCCGAAAGCGTCACTTATGTGAGCTATGCCCAAGACTCGGTGTTCTCCATCCTTCAATATCCCGACGAATGTTATTACAGTTCCTATCCTTTTACCGATAACGATGTGACTTTCAGCGAAGAAGGCAAAGAAAAGGTATTGGGCTATCCTTGCACAAAATACAAAACCAGCATCAACTCGAATACAATCGAAGTCTGGATGACCGATAAGCTTGGTTTTGACGCAACACCCATGCCAGGACTGGGCCGCCTGAACGGCGTGATGGTTCGTTGCATGAGAAACGGTAACTACGTCACCGACCTGAAAACGGTGAAAAAAGACAAAAAGCTCCCGAAGGAATTGATTCCCGAGAACAAAGGAGAAAGGAAAACGTCGAAAGACCTGAGCCAACTACGCAAGGACAAGCTTGTGATGCGCATCCCCGTATTCAACGATGATCAAATCCATTTCGCAGAATACAAGCCCTTTGAAGGCGAGATCCCTTTCGACACCACTATCCATTTCAGCCATGGCACCATCATCGTCAAACGGATGAATCTTCCCCAATTGCCCGATCATTACCAACTCTTCGCCGAGCTCCATCAGCGCTCCAATGGTGACGCCTACGACCGAACGGCTTCCGTTTTCGTAATCCCTACCGAAAATACCAAAAGCTTCCGCGACGGCTTGATCCAAGGTTTGGAAGCTTTGCCTGTGTTCACTGGCCACGACGGCAAGCAATATCAAGGCATCAAGGCCGAAAAGGACTACCTGCCGCCCATTGAGTTGGTGAGGTTCTTCACCTCTTTCGGTGCCGGTCATTTCAACGACAAGGTGCAAATCGACGGTCTGACGTGGACTGAGGAAAACTACTACAAGCAGGAAATCAGCGAGTTGCGCGACCGCCTGCAAGGTGATGTGCTTATCGGAGCCTTCATCGGCAATTACGACAAAGGTGGGCACAGGGTTTCGTTGGATCTCCTCGCCTACCCTGGCGACTATGAATGGAATGAAAAGCCTTGCCGACAACAATCCGTGCCGCTGTTCAACACCTGCAACGTGATGGAGATGTCTGGCCAAAACTACGGTCGGCTGTTTGCCACCGACAGTCTCGAAGTGACATTTGAAATCCCTGAAGACGCTGAAAACGTGCGCCTTCGGTATATCAGCACAGGCCATGGCGGCTGGGGTGGAGGCGACGAGTTCAACCCTAAGGAAAACGCCATCTACATCGATGGCGAGAAGCGCTTCACCCATACCCCATGGCGTTGCGACTGCGCCACTTTCCGCGACCAGAATCCCGTTTCGGGCAACTTCTGGAACGGCGTCTCTTCCTCTGATTACTCACGCTCTGGATGGTGTCCAGGCACCGCCACCAACCCCGTATATTTCGATCTCAATGACCTAAAGCCCGGAAAACATGTGATGCGCATCGCCATCCCTCAAGGCAAGGACGAAGGCGGCAGCTTCAGCCATTGGATGGTGTCGGGAGTGTTGCTGTTTGAGCATATCGATCAATAGTTGAACCATCAAAAAACAATAGAAATGAAAAAAATCATAACCTTACTCCTTTTGGCCTTGGTTGGCCTTTCCCAAACCTTTGGCAACAATCCCGTCACCGTGAAAAGCCCCGACGGAAAACTGGAACTGAGTTTCGAAGTCGTTGACGGCGTACCTTATTATGCTCTCAACCGTGAAGGCAAGCCCGTGGTGCTGCCCTCCAAGATGGGCTTCGCCCTTGAATGGCGCGACGACCTAGCCCATGCTTTCGTGCTGAAAGACACGAAATACGATAGCTTCGACGAGACCTGGGAGCCAGTATGGGGCGAAGAGGCTCAAATACGCAACCATTACAACGAGATGCTTGTCACTCTGGAACAGCCTATCGGCAGCGTGGAGAGCATGGACCATTCCACGGAGAAAAAGCCCACCGTGATGCAGATCCGCTTTAGGCTTTACGATGACGGACTCGGCTTCCGTTATGAGTTCCCGATGGAAAACGCCTTGGTCTATTTCTGGATCAAAGAAGAGCTGACTGAATTCGCGATGACCGGCGACCATAAAGCGTGGTGGATTCCAGGCGACCTTGACACACAGGAATACAACTACACCGAGTCACGACTCTCAGAAATCCGCAGTTTATGGGATGCGAGCCACAAAGACGGAGGCTGGCCTTGGACGGGATTCTCCCCCACTGGCGTGCAGACCGCCTTACAGATGAAGACGGATGACGGCCTATACCTCAACATCCACGAGGCTGCCACACTTAACTATCCCACCATGCATTTAGAGTTAATTGATCAACTTTCACCTCTCACATCTCACCTCTCACCTTTCACCTTCCGCGCCTGGCTCTCCCCCGACGCCACGGGCTACAAAGGCCGTCTCCAAGCCCCATGCCACACCCCTTGGCGCACCGTCATGGTCTGCGAAAAAGCCACCGACGTGTTAGCTTCAAGGTTGATATTGAACCTCAACGATCCCTGTGTCCTTGAGGATGTCAGCTGGATCCACCCCGTGAAATACATGGGTGTGTGGTGGGAGATGATTTCCGGCAAAAGCAGCTGGAGCTATACCAACGATTTCTCATCGGTAAAGCTGGGCGAAACCGATTATGAGCACGCCAAGCCCAACGGCACCCACGGCGCGAACAACGCCAACGTGCGCCGCTATATCGACTTCGCTGCTGAGAACGGCTTCGATGCACTGCTCATCGAAGGTTGGAACATCGGCTGGGAGGATTGGTACGCCAAGCAGAAGGACTTCGTCTTCGACTTCCTCACCCCTTACCCTGATTTCGATCTGCCCGCCTTGAACAAATACGCCCACGAAAAAGGCATCCGCCTCATCATGCACCACGAAAGCTCCGCCTCCACCCAGAACTACGAACGTTGGATGGAGCAGGCTTATACCTTGATGAACCAATACGGCTACGATGCCGTGAAAGGCGGCTATGTGGGCACCATCATCCCCTTCGGCGAAGGCCATTACAGCCAACCCATCAACAACCATTACCACTACGCCATCGTAGAAGCCGCCAAGCATCACATCATGGTGAATTCACACGAAGCCGTAAGGCCTACCGGTCTTTGCCGTACCTGGCCCAACATGATCGGCAACGAGAGCGCCATGGGCACCGAGTTCCGCGAGCGCATCAACCCAGGACACACCACCATTTTGCCCTTTACGCGCCTGCAAGGTGGCCCGATGGACTACACGCCGGGTATCTTCGAGACCGACATGGGCAAGATCGTGCCGTGGGGACAAAAGATGAAGACCACCATTTGTAACCAACTTGGCCTATATGTGACCTTCTACTCGCCCTTGCAAATGGCCGCCGACTTTCCGGAACATTACGCGCAGTTCATGGATGCCTTCCAGTTCATCAAGGATGTTGCGGTTGATTGGGATCAATCCCTGTATCTTGAAGCTGAGCCAGGCGCATACATCGTGACTGCCCGCCACCCGAAACTCTCCTCTTTGAACAAAGCTGCCGAAGGTATCGGCACACTGGCTGATGGCAAGAAAGGCGTCATCTCCAATGCTACCCGTTTCGTTTACGCCCTCCCCGACACTGTCAACATTCTTACTTCTGACTTCTCACTTCTGACTCCTAAAGACGTATGGTACGTCGGCGGCATCACCGATGAAAACGCCCGCGAAGTCACGGTAAAGCTCGATTTCCTGAAACCTGGCGTGAAATACGAAGCGACCATATATGCCGATGCCAAGGATGCCAGCGGTATCCCCGATGAGCATTACAATGCACAAGCCTATACCATCACCAAAAAGACCGTCACTTCGAAG
Source organism: Bacteroidales bacterium (assembly GCA_017645245.1). Classification (GTDB taxonomy): domain Bacteria; phylum Bacteroidota; class Bacteroidia; order Bacteroidales; family F082; genus Limimorpha. Next base: position 860 of record JAGCPG010000093.1, on the reverse strand, counting down.
TCGAAATTGAAGCTCAGAATGGCACCCTGCGGGGGATTTGCTGTTTCGATTAGATCTTTGGCAAAGTAATCCAAAGTTTATTTGATTAATAGCACTTTTCGCGCGGTTCCATCCGTTGACTTGATGAAATACAAACCATTGGGAAACTGGCTAAAATCGAGTTGGTTTACTCCTTTTCCCAATGGGATGGATTCCAAGACACGGCCTTGAATATCAATGATTTCAATCCTCGAATCCGAAGCCATCTCAATGTAGCATTTCCCATTAGTGGGATTGGGCCAAAAACGCAGCGCCTGTTGTTCGGGTTCAACAAGGCCAACACTGGCACCACCCGTGGTAAAGAACTTATGGATCTCCTTCAGATAACCGATGTCGTATTGATCCTCGCTGTGATACCAAGTGTGATTGCCACCGATGACTTTGATATGCTGTAATTCGGCATCTCCTTCGTAGGTGTAACGCACAAAACGCAGACCGTCGTTCTGCAAGTCAGGGAACGTGTCAATCACAGGCTCATCCGCGCAGTGGTTGGCGTTTTTCCAATAATCGAGGATCTCATCAACGCTCAGGCCAAGGTCATAGCCAAAGTACTGGGAATTGCCATCATAACCCACCACGGGGTCGTTGGTGCCATGGATGTGCAGCATCTTCACGGGAGCCACCGCTGTGTAGTGCGACATAGGGCTAGTGATCAACCCGCTCACGGGCGCGCAAGCCGTGATGCGGTCGCCATGCTCGATGGCCATGCGATGCGTCATGAAGCCGCCCATCGAGAAGCCTGTAAAGAAGACGCTGTCCTGATTGACAGGATATTGCACCGACAGCGAATCGAGCAATGCCATCAAGAAACCTGAATCGTC
>JAGCPG010000092.1 GCA_017645245.1 Bacteroidales bacterium | reverse complement strand
TCAGGATGACCGAAGATCTGGAAGGGCTTTTCGGTGCCTCGACCCACGCTGACAATGGTGCCTTCGAAGAAGCAGAGGGAAGGGTAGAGGTACACCGATTCCCAATTGGGTAGGTTGGGTGAGGGCTTCACGGGGAGCTCATAAATGGCGTTGCGGTCGTAACTGGGCACGGGAATCACGGTGAGATCGCAACGGATGCCATCCTTCAGCCAGCCTTCGCCGTTCACCATCTTGCCGTATTCGCCGATGGTCATGCCGTAAACCACAGGCACGGGATGCATGCCCACGAACGACTTGTTCTCGTCCTTCAGCACGGGGCCGTCGATGTAGAACCCATTGGGGTTGGGGCGGTCCAAAACCACCACGGGAATATGGTTTTCGGCGCAAGCCTCCATGACGTATGTTAAGGTGGAGATGTAGGTGTAGAACCGCACGCCCACGTCCTGAAGGTCGAACAGCATGAGGTCGATATCTTTGAGCATCTCGATAGTGGGCTTCTTGGTCTTGCCATACAGCGAGGCGATCTCGATGCCGGTCTTCTCGTCCTTGCCTCCTGTGACCTTGGCACCGGCGTCGGCAGCACCACGGAAGCCGTGCTCTGGGGTAAAGATGCGTTTCACGTTGACGCCCGAGGCGAGCAAGGTATCCACCAGATGGGTCTCGCCGACGATGCTGGTCTGATTGGCCACCACGCCGACGGCCTTGCCTTCAAGCATGGAAAGGTAACAATCTGTACAAAGGGCGCCCGACACGTATGCTTCCTTGGGGATCAAACGAATCGATTGACCACAGGCCATGGTGCTGATCGTCATGGCTAAAAACAAAAGCAGATGTGCGATTCTTTTCATGGTAATTTGTATTTTTGCAAAATTATACAAAAATCCAACCAAAACGGCATGTCGGGCTCCAAATTCATCTCCAGTCGGCTGTTCTCGCTCTCGAAGGACAATCTGTCATCGACGGTGATGCGCCTTGCCGTGACCAGCGTGGCCTTGGCCATCACGGTGATGCTGATCTCGCTGGCGGTGGTGGTGGGCTTCAAAAACCAGATCCGCGACAAGGTGGTGGGTTTTGTGGCACCCATCCACATCCAAGCTCTGGATAGGAACGAGTCGTACGAGGAGCAGCCTTTCGTGATCGATGAACGGCTGAAAAGTTGCCTCGACCATACCCAAGGCATCAGGCATTACCAACAGGTGGCCAACAAGGCCGGCATCATCAAGACCGACGAGGAGATCCAAGGCGTGGTGATGAAGGGTGTGGGAGTCGATTACGACTGGAACTATTTCAAGGATTGCCTGGTGGATGGCGAGGTGCCGCAATACACTGTAGGTGAGCGCTCCAACGACGTGATGCTTTCCAAAAACATTGCCGACAAGATGCTGTTAGGCGTGGGCGACGCGGTGCGGGTGTGGTTCATCGACGAGGACATGCAGGCGAGAGGCCGGAAATTCAATGTCACGGGCATCTTCACCACGGGACTCTCGGAGTTTGATGAACGTTATGTGTTCTGCGACCTGAACCAGATCAGGAAACTCAACCATTGGAACGACGACGAAGCGGGTATCGTGGAGGTTTGGATTGACAATACGGACCAAATGGATGCGGTCAACCAAACGCTCTATTTCAACATTCCCGGAACGCTGGCTTCGTATACGGCACGTGAGAGCAATCCCCAGATCTTCGATTGGCTTGCGCTGCTCGACACCAACGTCTGGCTGATTCTCGTGCTCATGTTCCTCGTGGCAGGCATCACGGTGATCTCCATGCTGCTAATCATCATCATCGAAAAGACCTCGACCATCGGCTTGCTGAAGGCCATGGGCGCCTCTGACCGTTTTGTCCGCAAGGTGTTCCTGTATCGCTCCATTCGGATTTTGCTCATCGGCATGGTCATCGGCAACGTCCTCGGCATTGGATTTTGCTTGTTGCAGCAATATACTGGACTCATCCATCTCAACCCTGAGACGTATTACCTTTCGGCCGTTCCCATCGAGCTTCATCTGAGCACGGTGGTTGTGCTAAACCTCGGCACTTTCTTCCTTTGGATGCTGATGTTGTTGATCCCCACGAGCATTATTAATAGGATACGTCCCTCGAAATCCATTCGTTTCGAATAATTTAGAATCTTTCTAAATTTTATTTTCGGATGCTATGTCAATAAAAAGGCCTATTTTCACAGCCTGAAACGATGATGAAAAAACAGTAAAAAGATGATGAAAAATTTTGTGATTGAGCCATTGAAAGGATTCGGTGAAATCCCTTTCGGAATGTCTTTGGATGAAGCAGTGAAGCTGCTCGGATCGCCCAATTTTTACGAGGAACTCAGCGATATGGAGGAGACGGGCAACCGCTCGATCTTCTATGAGTACGACGACATTGAGACCAACATTTACTTTGAAGGCATCACCAAGTCGGTGGTGGCTTGTTTTGAGACCGAGAACCATGACGCGGTGCTGTTTAGCACGAAAGTCATGGAACTGAACCGTGCCGAGGTCATCGAGCTGATGCACGAGAACGGCTTCAAGGAGCTGGAAGAGGAAGACGAGGACGGCGAGCATCGTGTCTCATTTGAGGATGCCATGATCGATTTCTTCTTCAATGGAGATGAAATGACGGCGGTCAGCTGGGGCGTTTTGGTGGACGACCAAGGAAATATTATTTAGATAATAGTTAAAAGATAAGAGATAAGAGTTGTTGATCCAACCAAACTTTTATCTCTTATCTCTTATCTTTTATCTTTCATCAGTCTCGGGTGATAATCCATTAAGGTTTCTCTCAACAAATCATCTGAAATATGTGTATAAATCTCGGTGGTGCTGACGCTGGCATGACCGAGCATCTGTTGTACAGCTAAGAGGTTGGCGCCACCTTCCAGCAGATGGGTCGCAAAGCTGTGGCGGAAGGTGTGCGGACTGATGGTCTTGTGGATGCCGTTGCGTTCGGCCAAATCCTTGACCAGGAGAAACACAGTTTGGCGGGTCAATCCAGTGCCTCGACTATTCAAAAATACGGTGTCGGTGTATTTTGGTTTCGGATTGATGTGCATCCTAGCGCCTTCGATGTATTGAAATAGGATCTTGAGGCTTGAGTCGCCGATGGGGACGAGTCTTTCCTTGCTGCCTTTGCCGAAGATGCGAAGGAATCCGTCTTCCTTGAAAATATTGCTGATCTGCAATCCGATGAGTTCTGAGACACGCAGACCGCAACCGTACATCACCTCGATCATGGCCTTGTTGCGATGGCCGTTGGGTTGGCTGAGGTCGATGCTGTCGATCATCATCTGGATTTCCTCAAAGCTCAACACTTCGGGAAGATGCCGTCCCAGCGAAGGGGAGACGATGAGCTCGGTGGGATCTTTCTCGGCCAGGTTTTCCTGAATCAGGTATCGCCAAAACGATTTCACTCCCGAGAGGATGCGCGCTTGTGAGGTGGCGCCGATGTTCAGATCATAGAGATAAGCGAAGAAGTTCTCGATGGTTTCCTGCTTGATGTCACCGATGTTGGTGGATTGTTTTTGGTTCTCCAGGTATTGCAATAGCAAGCCAACATCATGGCAATAGGCCTCCACGCTGTTGTCGGACAGCGAAAGCTCCAGCCGCAGATGGTCGGCGTAGTGCTTGATGAGGTTAGGTGAAAGGTTTGCGGATGAGGCCATGCAAAAAAAGAGGGTGTGCTTATCGGCACACCCTCTTGAATCCATTAATCCAAAGTGTGGATCACCAGACCTGATCTGAGTTTCGGCTCAAACCAAGTGGTCTTGGGAGGCATGATGTTGCCGGTGTCGGCGATGTCGATGATCTGCTTCATTGAAACAGGATACATTGCAAAAGCAACCTTCATCTCACCATTGTCGACACGACGTTTCAGCTCGCCGAGGCCGCGGATACCGCCAACGAAGTCGATGCGCTTGTCAGTGCGGAGATCCTTGATGCCAAGGATGTTGTCCAAGACGTTGTTGCTCAAGATGGTCACATCGAGAACGCCGATAGGATCGTTATCGTCGTATGTGCCAGGTCTTGCGCTCATCTTGTACCAGTGGCCATCCAAGTACATGCTGTGCTCGTGAAGCTTAGCCGGCTTGTAGATCTCTGTTCCCATGTCTTCGACAACGTAGGTCTTGTCGAGAGCCTTGATGAACTCGTCTTTGCTCAAGCCGTTCAAATCCTTCACAACGCGGTTGTAGTCGATGACGTTCAGCTGGTTGTCGGGGAAGATGACGGTCATGAAGTAGTTGTACTCTTCTTTGCCGGTGTGGGCGGGATTCTTCTCCTTCTTCTCCTGGCCGACGAGGGCTGCGGCGGCGCTGCGGTGGTGACCGTCAGCGATGTACATGGCCGGAACCTTGGTGGCGAAGAGTTCAACAAGTTCGGCGATGGTAGCCTTGTCGTCGATGACCCAGAAGCGGTGGCCGAAACCATCCTCTTTGGCAATGAAGTCATAGATGGGCTTCTTGGCGGTGATGCCGGCCACAATCTCATCGATACGGGCGACGGCAGGATAGGCGAAGAACACGGGTTCCACGTTGGCGTTGGTAAGGCGGACGTGCTTCATGCGGTCCTCTTCCTTGTCCTTACGGGTCAGCTCGTGCTTCTTGATGATCTTGTTGACATAGTCCTCGCTGTAGGCGCAGGCCACGATGCCGTACTGCCAGTGGGCGTTGGCGTCGGTGGGGTTCATGCTCTGGGCATAGATGTAGAGCTTTTCCTCCTGGTCTTGTTTGATCCATCCGAAGTCCTTGAAGCTGTTGAAGTTCTCAACGACTTTCAGATAGGTCTCGAGGTCGCTGTCCTTGTGGCCTTCGGGCAGGTCGATTTCGGCCTTGGTCACGTGGAGCAGGCTGTAGGGGTTGCCCTCACATTCCTTGCGTGCCTCTTCGGTGTTCAGCACGTCGTA
>JAGCPG010000091.1 GCA_017645245.1 Bacteroidales bacterium | reverse complement strand
TTCCTCGTAGCTCATGTTCTCGAGCCATAGCAGGATGATGGCCCTGTCGACCATGCCAAGTTTGTTGATGCGACGGTAAAGTTGCTGGATCTGCTTGGTGTCGTCGTCGGTGTCGGTAAAGAGGTTGATGTCCATGTTGAGGGGAACCGTCTCGACACTGCGTTTCTTCTTGCGATCGAAAGAGATGCAGGTGTTAAAACTGACCCGCCAAATCCAAGTCTTCAGGTCGCATTTGTTTTGGAAAGAGTCAAACCCTCGCCAAAGGTTGATTAGTGTCTCTTGGAAAAGGTCGTTGGCTTCCTCCTGGTCTTTCGAGAAGAGGTAGCATACGGTGAATATCGTGTTTTTGCACCTTTTGACAATGTTGGAAAAAGCCTTTTCTTTTTCTTTCATGGTAAGAATCTTTGTCTATTAGACGCAAAAAAGCGAAAAAAACTACGTGGAAAGAAGTTTTTTTCAAAAAAAACTTGAATTCTTCTTTCCCGTTTATTTCTCTTTGAAATTTATTGGACACATCCTTCAACAATCCCCAATCATAAAAACTCGCTGATCCTATCTTCCCTGATGATCTTTGGTGCCGACTTTCCAGCTAGCACTAGCACTTTCTTGCCATTACGGTAAATATGCAGCTGCCTTGAGCGAACTACTGCCGTCAGTTCTGGGTCATCCTGCATCGCCAGCCAAAGTCGATGGTATTCGCCATCCTCCTCAAAAAGCTTCCTTTGCAGGTGTGAACACATGTTGGTGGTGTCAATCGTCATCGTTTATCTCCTCCATGCTCCGATGATCTCGCCGACATAGACGGTGTGAATGCCGGCATCGAAGCCATCGTACCATTTTTTAGGCGTGTCGTTGCGGAAGTCCTGCTCCGTTTGGTGCCAAACCGACATGGTTTCACATTCAATGACTAAGTTGGCTTCTTCGTAATAGGGCGTGCCGTGTTCGGTGTATGCCACATGAAGGCCAAGGGCAGCGGCTTTGTCGCCGTCACGACCGCTGTTGCGGCCCATATACACCCAAATGTCGGGGTCGTCGAACTGCATGATGGTGAATCGCGGATACTTTTCCATAAACTCCCAGGTGTAGCGACCTGGCGCCACGTACACCGTCACTGCTGGACGGTCGTGGCCTAAATAGTTTCCGATGCCGCCCCAACCAATGGTCATGGCGTTGCTGCGTGTGGTGTCACCACTGCAAAGGATAAGGTTCTCAGTAAACCAAGTGAAGCCGTTCTTTTCAAATTCCTTCTGCACATCGAAGGCGGTTAATTCTTTGTTCTCTTTATTCATGGTTGGTTGTTCTTGTTTCTGTTGGTTGCAGCCCGTGGCAATCAATAGGGTGAGGGCTGCGAAGATGAGGTGTTGTTTCATATCGGTTAAGTCCTTAATCAATGTGTTATGCAATGCTTGATGAAGTGTGAAAACAGTATCTGGCTATTCGGGTCGGTCTCAAAAAGGTACTCGGGATGCCATTGGATGGCCCAAACAAAACGTTTGCCTTCCATTTGTAATGCCTCGATGATGCCGTCAGGAGCGACAGCCATCGCTTTCAAACCGTTACCAAGGTCTTTAGCGGCCTGATGATGCAAGGTGTTCACTTCGATGTTGTCTTTGCCCAACAGTGTTCTAAGCGCTCCTTCCAGAGCAACCTTATGTGTTGGGGCACTGTAAGGCTTGGCTTGTCTGTGAACAATCTCCGAAGGATGCTGAGAGGGGAGGTCTTGCCAAAGTGTGCCACCCTGAAAGACATTGATGAATTGAAGGCCTCTGCAGATCCCGAGAATGGCCTTTTCGGCTTGCAGGGCTTTCGGAAACAGCAATGTCTCCAATGCGTCGCGTTCAGGACAGGAGCCGACATCTTGACCGCCGGTAAACAGAAAACCGTCACAGATTTCTACAATTCTGTCCGCATCCTCTTCAGACATCTCGATAGGTAAAACAACTGGGATGCCTCCAGCAGCCTTGATGCCTCTCAAATAGTCTGGCAGCATCCAAACACTGTTGCGCTCTGTGTCCCAAAGTGGCGTAACTCCTATAATTGGTGGTCGTTTCATGGCGTTTTGATATTATTATTATGGACTAATCAATCCATCGATGGCTCAGCGTTTCAAACAGCACAGGAACTACCGTCCAACCGTTGTTGTGCATCCCTATCCTAACCATGATGAGGTTTTTATATGGGTTGACATACAGCACCTGCTCTTTGATCCCCACAGCGTAATAGCCAGGAAATTGGGATCTGTTATAGCCTTCATAGTGCAGGTTGTACCAATTGAAATGATAGCCGTGATTGCTGTCATCGTACTCAGAAGACCGCCGTATCCATTCTTCGCTTACGATGCGTTTGCCGTCCCATACACCGAGGTTGAGATAGAGGCGGCCTATCTTGGCTAAATCCTTGATGGTGAGTGTGATGCCACCGAAGGCATGGGCAACGTCGTGTTTGCGACTGTCGATATTCACCAGCGCATCCGACTCCATACCGAGAGGTTTCCAAACCTTCTCGCTGAGGTAGTCAGAATAGCGTATGCCGCTGGCGCGCTCAATGACGACACCTAAAATCGCCGATGTCATGCTTTCATAGCGGAACTCAGTGCCTGGCTCGCAACGGAATTTAATCCCTTTGATTTGGCTAATAATGTCGTGTCCGTAGTTGAGTCGGGCAATGGCATTGACTTGCTTCAGTTCCTTGATGTTGAATTCGTATTCGTCGTCGAAATCCAGTCCGCTCTGCATATCCAACAGGTGGCGGATGGTGAGTCGCTCCCACCTCGGGTCTTTCCCTTTCAGCTCAGGCAGGTATTTGGTGACGGGATCGTCGATGCTTTCAATATAGCCGTCGTCAACGGCGATGCCGCACAGTAGCGATGTGATGGATTTGGATACGGAAAAGATGGTGGCTAGGCGGTCGGCTGAAAAGTCGCCCCAATAGTTTTCATAAACGATGCTGTCGTTATGGATGATCAACACTCCCTGCGTCGTGCTCTTCTGGTCCATGGCCTCCTTCAATGTCATATTGATGCAATGGGGCGGATTGTTATAGAAATGCAGCGTGTCAATCCAGTCGGCTCTTTTCATTGCAACAGGAAACTGGAATGATTGTTCCCCTTTGGCAATCGTGTCGTGCTCGCAATGTTCAAAACTGAAGATATCTGGACCGTACAAGCCATCAGCCCGGTAGCCTCTGATGATGGCGCACGATGACAGATATAATGCACAGAGGACGAAAGTAACGGTTTTGATGAAGGATTTCATGATCACTTTTTATGGAAGCAGTTCAGCAAGCATCGCGTCTAATTCGTCATTTTTTTTGCCACGTGCGATGATAATTCCTGTCTGACAATCGATCAGCACGGTGGTCGGATAGGCTGCAAGGGCATAATCGTAGCGAGCCTTGGAGTCTACTCGTCCTCCGCTGAAATCACACACGTTGACCCATGTCATATTGTTTTCGGTGAGACAGGATTTCCATAATTCGTAACGTCCTTTGGGATCGGCCGACATACCATATATCTCAAGACCTTTGTCATGATATTTGGCGTATAACTCCACCAAGTCAGGAAGGACTTTTACGCATCCGTCGCACCAGGTGGCCCAGAAATCAACGAGGACATAGCGGTTGTTGGGGTTGTTGACCACCGAGCTCAAACTGACAGGGTTGCCGTCAACATCGGGATACTCCATATCGATGTACATTCCACCAACTTCTGTTTTTAAGCGGCGTGTCAATTCTTCCCTTAATTCAGCGACAAAGTCCAAATTGGCCAATTCGGGCGACAAGCGGTCCAAAGCATCCAAACCCTGTGCTGTAGATTTGCACCTGTTGCTAACCATATCCAACGCCAACGCACCTGTTTGTTCGGCATTAAGAACCGAATCCATTAGGGCGTTGGCAGCCTCTTGTTCTCCACTGTTGACAAGTGCTATCCATCTGCGATCAATATCGTTGGAAGGGGTACCTGTGGCTCCGGTATCGAGATCGTCTTCATCAGTGGCATCCACTTCCACGAGAATTGTCCCCGGCTCCAGGATGAAGTCTTTCAGTTGGTCTTCATCTTTGGTGTACATATACACATGGGTAGGAGCAGCTATGTCAGGGTGAAACTCAAAAGCTCCATTCTTCACAGTGGTGGTCGCTATCACTTTGAAATCTTGGAACTCATCCAATAGTTCAAGCTTTGTGCCGTCTTTTAAGCCTTTCACAGTACCTTTGACAGTGCAGTAATCAGATTGTTTCTGGCTGGAATGGCATCCGACGAGGCCAATCAGTAGCGTTAATGCATAAGATAAAAGTAGTTTTGTTTTCATATAAGTAGTTATTTAAGAGCTTTCACA
>JAGCPG010000090.1 GCA_017645245.1 Bacteroidales bacterium | reverse complement strand
GGCACGCCATCTTTTATCTGTCCACGGGAATCCAGCCTATAAATCGGCTGGTTACCATTATCGGATGCCTACGGCATCACTTGCGAAACCTGAAAACATTTTACCTGCTATCACCTTAAAAATCAAGGTTTCCTCTCCCAAAACTCAGCATTCTTGATACCCAATTCATCGGGATCGAATTCCGGCTCCTTGCCTGCTTTCTTCTGCTTTTCGTACGATCGCAACGACCTGAAGGCGATTCGTGAGAGCAGCAAAATGGCGATAATATTGATCCAAGCCATGGTGCCCACGCCGATGTCGCCCAGCGACCACATCAGGCTGGCCTTGTTGAGCGATCCATAGAACACTGCGGCGATGAGCAGGATGCGTAGCACCCAGATCAGCATGCGTTCCATCTTTCCCTTTCCGAACAGGTACACCAGATTGGTCTCAGCGTAGTAATAATAGGCCATGATGGTGGTGAAGGCGAAGAAGAACAAGGCGACTGACACCACCAGTCCGCCGATCTTGGCGCCCAGCAAAGTGCTGATGGCAGCGGTGGTATAAGACACGTCGGGTTCGCCGAGCTGGGTCACTTGCGAGGTGATGAGCAGGCTTCCGTCAGCGGCAAACACGTTGTAGGTCTTGCAGGCGAGGATCATCACTGCGGTTGCGGTACACACCAACAGGGTATCCACATACACCGAGAAGGCTTGCACAAGTCCTTGTTTCACAGGGTGGGTCACCTTAGCGGCGGCGGCCACGATGGGCGCCGTGCCTTGTCCCGCCTCGTTCGAGTAGATGCCTCGCTTGACACCCCAGGCGATGGTGCTGCCCAAGATGCCTCCGAACACCTCGTTCATGCCGAAGGCGCTGCGGATCATGTCGCCAAACACCACCGGCACCTCAGAGGCGTGGATGATCAAGATCACGATGGCTAAAAGGATATAGATGATGGCCATGAAAGGCGCCACCACCTGAGCCACATTGGCGATGCGCTTCACGCCGCCGATGATGACGATGCCGATGAGCAAGGCCACTCCCATGCCGACCCATGCTGGATTGATATTGAAGGTATTGGCAAACGACATGGCGATGCCGTTCGACTGGACGGGAGGCAGAAACACGCCGCAAGCCACCACGGCGCAAACCGCGAAGATCACGGCCAACCATTTGGCTTTCAACCCTTTCTCGATGTAATACGAGGGACCGCCACGGTACTCACCTTTATGATTCTCCTTGAAAACCTGTGCCAAGGTTGCCTCCGCAAAGGCCGAACCCGCACCAAGGAAAGCGATGATCCACATCCAGACGATGGCGCCAGGACCACCGTAGCCGATGGCTGTGGCCACACCGACGATGTTGCCTGTGCCCACACGTCCCGAGAGGGCCATGGCAAAGGCTTGGAACGAAGTGATGCCCGTTTTCTGGGTCTTATCCGTCGAAAAAAGCAAACGCGCCATCTCTCCGAAACGGCGCACCTGTACGAAACGCGTACCAAACGAAAAGTAGAGTCCCGCCGCGAGGCAGAGTGCCACTAGGGCGGGACTCCAAACCAATCCGTTTGCTATGTTGATGATCCTCTCAATCATGGATCATGTTTTATCTGCGTCCACCTGAGCTGTTGCCGGAGCGACCACTGGAGCTTGAGGAGCTACCTCTGGAGGAGCCGCCTCTGCTGCTCGAAGAGCTGCTGGAGCTGTTTCCCGAGCGTCCGCTGGAGCTGGTGCCCGAGGAGCTGTTACCGCTGGGGCGATTCACACTGGAGGAGCTGCTGTTGCCACTGGGGCGGCCGGAGCTCGATGAGGAGCTGTTTCCGCTAGGACGGCTCACGCTGCTTGAGCTGGAGCTTGAGCTGGAGCTTGAGTTGCTGCCCGAAGAGCTGTTTCCGCTGGGGCGACTTGAGCTGCTTGAGCTGGAGCTGCTACCTGAGCGTCCGCTGGAGCTGTTTCCTGAGCGTCCGCTGGAGCTGGTGCCCGATGAGGAGCTATGGTTGCTGCCAGAGCTCATGCTGCCGCTGTTGTTGCTATTGCTGTGGTTACCTCCGGAGCTCATGCTGTTGGAGTTGCTGCTCGGGCGAGGGCGAACCGTTGCCGATCCTGCATTGCCGCCGTTAGAAGGAGTACCTGGTTCGCTGGGGTTGTATCCCGGGACGTGGTTATCAGGGTGATAGTTGGCCGGATAGCCGCCGTTGCTGTGGTGATAGCCGTAGGTGTGGTGGTGTGGATCCATCGGAGGCATGTCATGCGGGCGTGGATAAGGGCCGTGGCCTGGAGGAGGCGGAGGTGGCATCATCGGGTGATAGCCGTCGTAGTAGTAGCGGTAGTCGCCGGGACGGTGATAGTGGCGCGGACGAGGACCTACAGTGATGACCACCCAAGGCTCGTTGCGATAGCCATACCAGCAGAAGCGCACCGGCTCGAAGTACTCGAAGGTGGTGAAGCTGTAGAGCTCGTCACCCAGTTCGTAATAAGGCATCACCGTGTAAGTCCAGGAAGGATTGGGACGGTAAGCCGGAATGCTGATGGCGATTCTCTTGATTCTACCAGGGCAGACTCTCACATATTCTCTGGCGTAGCAATAGCCGTCGTCGGGATCGAGATAGATGTAGACATCGCCTCTATATGTGTAGTCTCCAATATTTTGAACATCATAGTAGATGGTAACCGAATTGGCGTTGTAGGTCAACACGGGTTGTGAGACCAAGACCAATTCTGGCGGAAAGCCGTTCGCTGCTTTGGCGATGATCATCCCCATCACTAACAGGGAAGTCATTAAGAATTTCTTGGTTTTCATGATGTTTTGTTTTTAAGGGTTAAACATTCAACATTCAGAATTACAAATTCCGTTCCAAGTTTTTATTTCTCCTGAACCCTGATCGCACCTGCATAGTTAATGTGCTGATGTTCTTTAAGATACTCAATCAATGCTTCGTTCGAAGTATGGAAGCTGGAGGTACCCGGATCAGCGTGTTCGAACTTGAAGACCGATGCCATGTAGCTGTTCATCACCACTTTGTAGGTGGCTTTCAGGTCGAGAGGCTTGCCATTGGCCAGTTTCACTTTGCAATCCTTCATTTGGCCTTCATCATCGACCGAATAAGAATAGGTGCAACCTGAGCAATAGTTCGGGCCTTTGTCGGTGATGAACGAAACCTTAAGGAAATCAACGATTTCCTGACCCGTCATGTTGAAGACCACCAGCTCGTTGTCGAACGGATCGAGCGTGAAAAGGTCTTTCAGGATGATCGGACGCACACTAAAAGAATCGATACGCACACCGCCGTAGTTCTGGAAGGCCATATCGGCGCCTACTATCTCCAAGTCAGCGTCAGCCATAAAGCTACCCAGACATTCGTAGCAGTCGTCGATTTCCGCATCGTTGTAACCCACCACCTGTTGGAACACGCCGTTGTTGTTGTATTCGTCAACCATGGCTTGAATCTTTTCATTCTTTTTCTGCACCTTGCCAATCGGGATGACTTGGCTTTCCTTGGCGATCATCTTGCCCTTATTGTCGAATGTGAAAGTGTTGAAAGTGAGATACTTGATCCTATTCATAGCTTGGGTGATCATCACACCGTTGAAGAGACGTGTGCTGTCAACCAAGATGTGCGTGTGACCGCCGAAGATCGCATCAAACTGGGGGAACTTGTCAGCCATTTCCACGTCCGCCTCGAATCCGCAATGCGACAAAAGGAAGAGGGCGTTGCACTCGTCGCGCAAGGAGAGATATTCGGGAATGACCTCCTCCGCAGGACGGAAATGACTGCCGCCAGCATTTTTGGGATGAAAGTCCGGGGTGCCACTCAAACCCAGCTGGATGGCTCCGATGACGCCGAGCTTCAAACCGTTTCGTTCGATGATGACGTAAGGCTTGACAGGCATGTTGAGGCTATCGTCAAAAGTGGCGTTGGCGCACACAAACGGGAATTTGGCTATGTTCATCAACTCGCGCATGTTTCTCACGCCTGCGTCCCACTCATGGTTTCCGCAGCAACTGAGGTCGAACCCGACGGCGTTCATCAACTCGTACATGGGCAACGATGGAACCTCATAACGGTCGTTGATGGGGTTGCCCGATCGGATGTCGCCCGCCGAAAACAGCAGCATGTCGGGATACAAGGCACGTAGGCTGTCGAGCACATAAGCCAGTTTGGGGAAGTTGTCAATGTTGGCGTGCATATCGTTGATGGTGGCGATATACAGTTTGGTCTCTTTCGGTTGGCAGCTCGCCATGCCGAACACGATGGCCAAAGCGATCAAAAAGGAAGATGCTTTTCTCATAGTTTGATAAAGATTTTTGAATTGGCACGAATGGAACCGTCCATGGCGACGAGGTTGCCGTAAGCGTCCCTCACCTCCTTGACGGGGGTCTTGGGCGACATGTCCTGATCCCTGAAATAAGCCATGACGGCCGATTTCACCTTTGCTCCGTAGTAAGTCCTGACGGGAGTGTCGTTCACATATACAATCATATCGATGACAATTTATTATCAAGCAAAAATACGAAACATTGCTTTGCAATCACCACATTTTTCATAATTTTGTGCATCATTTCAAAAAAACACAGCTATGAAACTAGACGGACGCAGAGAAAGTACCAATGTGGAAGACCGCCGTGGCAAGAGCGGCGTCAAAGCCGGTGGACTGGGCTTGGGCGGCATCATCATTGTCGGATTGATTTGGTTGCTCACGGGCAAGGCCCCTGACAGCGGCACCCTACAGCAAATCACCCAAGGCGGGGCCAACACCGAGTACAGCGATGGCAAGGACTACAGCCAGGTGGATGTGGAGCTGATGCAGTTCTGCAAGCAGATCTTGGCGGGAACCGAGGACGTGTGGACCCAAGAGTTCAGAAAGATGGGCAAGACCTACATCCCGCCCAAGATGGTGATCTTTTCGGGATCGGTGAGCTCGGGTTGCGGCAGTGCCACTTCCGACAGCGGACCCTTCTACTGTTCAGCCGACCAGACAGTGTATCTCGACTTGGAGTTCTTCAAGAGCATGAGGGATCAGATCGGCGCTGACGGCGACTTCGCCTACGCATACGTCATCGCCCATGAGGTGGGTCACCATGTGCAGTACCTGTTAGGCACCTTGGAGGCCGCGCATCAGCAGATGGCGCAATACGGCAAGGGCACCAAGGGATACAACCAGACCAGCGTGCGGTTGGAGCTGCAGGCCGACTTCTATGCCGGCGTGTGGGCATACCACGACAACAAGATGTTTGGCTCACTGGAGGATGGTGACATCGAAGAGGCCTTGGATGCCGCCGCCAAGATCGGTGACGACTACCTGCAGAAGCAGGCCTACGGCAAGACCATGCCTGAGACCTTCAACCACGGCACCTCAGAGCAGCGCGCAAGATGGCTGAAGAAAGGTTTACGTACTGGTGACGTGAGCTTGGGCGATACCTTCACACCGCCTTATACCTCGCTTTAATCGTTAAACAAAGCCTTGACGTCGGGAGCTGTCTCGGCGCCTTCGGAAGCTTGGAAGTACGGCATCTTCTCGAAGCTGCCGAAGCCAGCCACGATGTTGTTCGGGAAACGGCGGAGGTACTGGTTATAGTCCTTGGCCTTCTCGTTGAAGTTGCGACGCGCGTTGGCGATGGTATTCTCGCAGCTCTCGATATTCGTTTGCAGATTCAGGTATAGATCGTCAGCCTTCAGTTCGGGATAGCGCTCCACAATGACATTGAGGTTAGCGCGCATGGTGCTCATGAGTTCATCCTGGATCTTCTGGTAATTGGTCAGCTGTTGTTCGTCGAGGTTCGACATGTCGATGGTTGTGGCCGTAGCCTTGGCACGGGCCTCAACGATGTTGGTATAAGCCTCACCCTCATAGTCGGAATACTGCTTTGCCGTGGCTGCCACATTAGGTATTTGGTCGGCGCGTTTCTGATAAGCGGCTTGCACGTCGCCGACAGCCTGCTCAACGGTTTCCTGCTTGGCAACCAGGTTGTTGTAAATGCCAACGCCCCAAAGCACGAGGAGGGCAAGAACTACTAATAAAATGATGATTCCACCTTTTTTCATGATCGTTTAGATTTAAGATTTCAAGATTATTTCGCAAAGTAACGAAATTTTTTACTATTTTTGCAAGTTTATAGAGCATATTTTATTTGAAGTCATGTCAGAAGAACAATATAAACGCAATTCCATAGAATCGAAGCCGAGTTTGAAGGATCCCGTGTTCAACCGTGGATGCTGCAAATTCAGGAAAGAATACGTCGCTGGACAGCCGGTGTTGAACCATAGCGCCAGCAAGCTGAACGAGTTCAACTGGATGAAGGATTACGAAGGAGAAACCAGCGAGAAACAGCCCCTCATTGCCGAGGTGCGCTTCAAGAACGACCACAAGGATTTCTTCACCTACCCCGAAGAGCTCGACCTGCATGAAGGCGAGCTGGTGGCCGTGGAAGCCGCCATCGGACACGACATCGGCATCGTCACCTTGACGGGCGACCTGGCCGTGCGGCAGATGAAACGCAAGCGTTTCCGCACCCCATTGGAGGAGATGAAGAAAGTGTATCGCCGTGCCCGTACCAACGATGTGGAAAAATGGCTCTCAGCCATCGCGTTGGAAGACAGCACCTTGTACCGCACCCGCACCATCGCCGAAAACCTCGGACTGGAGATGAAGCTCAACGACATCGAGTACCAAGGCGACAAGACCAAGGCCATCTTCTACTACACCGCCGACGGCCGCGTCGACTTCCGCGAGCTCATCAAGAAGCTAGCTGAGGAGTTCCACGTGAGAGTGGAGATGCGCCAGATCGGTGTCAGGCAGGAGTCGGCCAAGCTGGGTGGCATCGGCTCATGCGGCCGTGAGCTCTGCTGCGCCTCGTGGATCAGCGATTTCCAGTCGGTGACCACCAACGTGGCCCGTGTGCAGCAGCTCTCGCCCAACCCCCAGAAGCTGGCCGGCCAGTGCGGCAAGCTGAAATGCTGCCTCAACTACGAATACGACGCCTACGTGGACGCCCTGAAAGCCTTCCCCGACCCGATCAGCTTGAAGTTCAAGAACGGCGACGCCATCCATCAGAAAAACGATGTCTTCAAAGGCATCATGTGGTATTCCTACGTCACTGACAAGAGCAACATCATGGCCATCCCGGTGGATAAAGTGAAGGAGATCATCGCAAAGAACAAAAAAGGCGAGTTACCGGAGAAACTGGAAGATTACGCCATCACCAAGGAACAACATACCAACACGAATGAAGGCTACAGCGAGAAGGATCTAAACAAGATGAGTGATTAAAAGGTGAGAGGTATGAATAGGTTATTCTGGATTATTGGGGTTTTGATCCTATTGGCCAGTTGCGGTAGTCGCGGCTTCGACCAACGGGTGGTGATCCCAGAGGCGAAATGGGAAATGGAGAACCGCATCCCGTTTGACGTGACGGTCAACGATACTTTGGGCATTTACGCCTTCGGGCTCAACCTGAGACATCTGGAAAACTACCGTTACAGCAACCTCTACGTGTTTCTTCACACCTCCATGCCCAACGGCAACGTCACCCACGATACCATACAATTGCTGCTGGCCACGCCCGAAGGCCGTTGGATCGGAAAGAGCAGCGGCAGCATGCGCGACCTGCACATCACCTTGAATCCAAACCTGCGTTTCCCCTTGACGGGAAGCTATCATTTTGAAATAGAGCAAGCCATGAGGGAGCCCGTGCTGAAAGGCATCTCCGACATCGGGCTGTTCATCGAGAAACAACCATAATTGAGTGTTATGCAAACCCAGAAAAAGAAAAATACAAAGAAGCAAAAAGACGACGGTGGACGTAAAGCGGTGAGGGTGCTTTGGTGCCTCTTCGGTATCGGAGTGATCCTCGTGTTCCTGTTGTTCTTCTGTGTCGCCAAAGGCGTTTTCGGCGTCATGCCGACCTTTGAGGAACTGGAAAATCCGCAGACCAACCTGGCCACCCAGATCATCTCGTGCGACGGCAAAGTGCTGGGCAGCTATTACATAGAAAACCGTTCCAACGTCAGGTACAGCGACCTCTCCCCTTACCTCCCCCAAGCCTTGATCAGCATTGAGGACGAGCGTTTCGAGAAACACTCGGGCATCGACACCAAGTCGTTGTTCCGCGTGGCCTACGGCGTGTTTACCGGCAACAAGAAAGGCGGCGGAAGCACCATCACACAGCAGCTGGCCAAGAACCTCTTCCCCCGCGACGAGAACCTGAGCAAAATGCGATTGGTGATCAGGAAGTTTCAGGAATGGGTCACCGCCACCAAGCTGGAATACAACTACTCGAAAGAGGAGATCATCGCCATGTACCTCAACACCGTGGCTTTCGGACATAACGCCTACGGTATCCGTTCGGCGGCCAAGACCTTTTTCGACAAGGATCCCAAGGATTTGAACATCGAGGAATCGGCACTGATGGCCGGCGTGGTGAACGCTCCCACAAGGTTCAGTCCCGTCCGCAACCCCGAGCGCTCCATGCAGCGCCGCAACCTGGTGCTGAAAGCCATGGAGAAAAACGGCTACATCACCCGTGAACAATACGACTCTATCTCGCAAATCCCGATCGACATGTCGCATTTCGGCGTGATGGACCACAACAGCGGTCAGGCCACCTACTTCCGTGAGCAACTCCGCAAGGAACTCTCCGATTGGTCGAGCACCCACTTCCGTGCCGACGGCCGACCCTACAACATCTACCGCGACGGTTTGAAGGTCTACACCACCATCGACTCGCGCATGCAGCGCTATGCCGAGGAAGCCGTCAAGGAATTCATGGGCGAGAGCCTCCAGCCCAGCTTCTTCAAGCACTGGAAAGGCCAGAAGAACGCTCCGTTCTCGCTGAAGGACAAGGACCAGATCGACAACATCCTGGAGACCTCCATGAAACGCAGCGAACGCTATCGTGTGCTGAAGAACCAAGGAATGTCACTCGATTCCATCAAGGCCAACTTTGAAAAGCCGGTGGAGATGACCGTCTTCAGCTGGAACGGCCCCATTGACACGGTGATGACGCCCATGGACTCCATCCGTTATTACAAATGGTTCTTGCAAGCCAGTCTGGTCTCCATCGAGTCGCATACCGGCCATGTTAAGGCCTACGTCGGCGGTATCGACTACCGTTTCTTCAAGTACGACCATGTGATGCAGGCCCAGCGACAGGTGGGCTCTACCTTCAAGCCATTCCTCTACACCCTGGCCATGCAGGAAGGTGAATACACACCCTGCTCCAAGATACCGAACATCCCCTACAACATCCAGTTGGCAGACGGTAAGTTCTGGTCGCCCCGCAACGCTGGCGGCAAGCACGTCAACGAGGAAGTCACCCTGAAATGGGCTTTGGCCCAGTCGAACAACTGGATCTCGGCTTACCTGATGAACCGCTTCGGTCCGCAGGCGGTGATCACCATGGCAAGGCGCATGGGCGTGGAGTCGCCCATCGACCCCGTCCCCGCCATCTGTTTGGGTGTGTGCGACTTGAAGCTCATCGAGATGGTGGGCGCCATGAGCACCTTCGCCAACCAAGGCGTGTACATCAAGCCGATGTTCATCACCAAGATCGAGGACAAGAACGGCAACGTCATCCAACGCTTCGCTCCCGAAGAGTCGGAGGCCATGAGCGAGGTGACCGCCTATAAGATGATCGAGTTGATGAAAGGCGTGGTGCAGAGCGGCACCGGCGTTCGCCTGAGATACATGTACAAGCTCAACAACCCCATCGCGGGCAAGACCGGCACCACGCAAAACCAGAGCGACGGTTACTTCATGGGCATCACCCCCGACCTGACCACAGGCGTGTGGGTGGGCGCCGAGGACCGCAGCGTGCACTTCCGCAGCACCGAGCTGGGTCAGGGCTCACGTACCGCCTTGCCCATCTGGGCCATCTACATGACCAAGGTTTATGCCGATCCCTCGCTGCACATCAGCCAAGGCGACTTCCCCAAGCCCACCGCCACCGGCCTTGACCTGAACTTCGACTGCGACAAGTATGAAGTCGACTACGACGCGGTGGAATATATTGACGTATTCTAACTTCTGTCTTCTAAATTCTTAAAACAATGGCCAGCTCAAACTTCGTTGACTACGTAAAGATCTATTGCCGTTCGGGCAAAGGCGGTGCCGGATCGCTGCATTTCCGCCGTGAGAAGTACATCCCGAAAGGCGGTCCCGACGGCGGCGACGGCGGTCGTGGCGGCAACATCATCCTGAGGGGCAACGCCCAGATGTGGACCCTGCTGCACCTGCGCTACACCAAGCATTTGCTGGCCGGCGACGGCGTCAACGGCGGCAGCAACCAACTGACGGGAGCCTCGGGCAAGGACGTCTACATCGACGTTCCGCTGGGCACGGTGGCTTACGTCGCCGAGACCCGTGAGATGCTGGGCGAGATCACCGAAGACGGGCAGACCATCACCCTGCTGAAAGGCGGTCGCGGCGGCAAGGGCAACGCCTTCTTCAAGTCGGCCACTATGCAGGCGCCCAAGTTCGCCCAACCCGGCGAGCCCTCACAGGAAGCCTGGATCGTGCTGGAACTGAAGCTGCTGGCCGACGTGGGTCTAGTGGGTTTCCCCAACGCCGGAAAGTCGACCTTGCTCTCGGTAGTTTCTGCCGCCAGACCCGAGATCGCCGACTATCCCTTCACCACCTTGGTGCCCAACCTCGGCATCGTGGGCTATTACGACAACCGTTCCTTTGTGATGGCCGACATCCCCGGCATCATCGAAGGCGCTGCAGAAGGCAAAGGTCTGGGAATCAGATTTTTGCGCCATATCGAAAGAAACTCCACCCTGCTCTTCATGGTACCCGCCGACAGCGAGGACGTGAAAAAGGAATACGACATCCTGCTCAACGAGCTGAAGAAATACAACCCTGAACTGATGGACAAGGACCGTGTGCTGGCCATCACCAAGTGCGATCTGGTGGATGAGGACCGGATCAAAGAGATCAAGAAGCATCTGCCGAAGAAGGTGCCGCATGTGTTCATCTGCTCCATCATGGGCCAGGGCATCGACGAGCTGAAGGATTTGATTTGGCTGACGCTGAACCGAGGAGAAGAAGAGTGATATTTAGAATTAAGAATTTAGAATTTAGAGTTAGATGGAGGCTTTAGATTCAAGATTGTTTCTGTTTTTAAACGGGCTTCATGCCGATTGGCTTGATCCCGTGATGGTATCCATCACGGCGATGTGGGTTTGGATTCCCCTTTATGCCTTGTTGCTGTTTATGGTATTCAAGCAATATGGCAAGCGCGGCTGGTGGATTCTGTTGACCGTCGTCTTAGTAATCCTCTGCACCGACCAGCTCTCTGCCCATGTATGCAAGCCCTTGTTTCATCGGCTGAGACCTTGTTTCAATCCCGATTTGGAAGGCTTGGTGCATCTGCCGAAAGGCTTGCCTGGAGGGAGATACGGCTTTGTCTCGTCCCATGCCGCCAACACTTTTGGCATAGCTGCTTTTTTGACGGCGGTGTTGCGTAAACAGTGGCGTTGGATCGGCTGGGTGCTCTACTTCTGGGCTTTCCTTTCGAGCTACAGCAGGATCTATGTAGGCGTCCATTACCCAGGCGACATCCTGGCAGGTGCCGTTTTAGGTGTTTTGATAGGATTAATTTTCTGGAAGTTGTTATGCGTCATACTAAAACATTTTTAGTCATTTCAGTCTTTTTGATTGTTTTAGTTGCTTGCAATCCCAATCCTCGGGAGTCGGAGCGGATGGCAGCAGCCATGGAGCAGGCTGAATCAGTGTATGGTGACGACAATATTTTAATGGAAACCGATACGGTGTTATTCATTCCAGGTCTTGCCGAGGCCTCTGCATACTTTGCCCGTAAAAAGCAATTCGACAAAGCAGCGTTGGCGGCTTTATACAACGGATATGCCGAGAAGGATTACGACAAGGAAATGGCCATGAACTCCTTCAAGGATG
>JAGCPG010000089.1 GCA_017645245.1 Bacteroidales bacterium | reverse complement strand
CGGTGGTGCAACGATTCGTTGGAGCTGTCGAACAAAACCTGGACCTTGTCCTCACGGATGTGCAGGTTGATGCGCAGGTCGGGATTCAAGGTGTTGATGCTCGGGCGGGGTCCCATCACGTCGCGGAACTGGTCGACGATGGCGTCCTTGGCCTTCAGGGCGGCGTATTGCGAATGGGTGAAGAAACGGCCGCTGGTGACGGCATCGATGCAGAAGGTCTGGTCGGTCCTCAAAAGCTCCCACCATTCAATCTCCTGGATTTTCTTATAGAGTTCGTCGGGGTTCTTGGCGAAGAAGGTCTTGAAAGGCTTCAGCACCTTCAGTCCGGTACGCACGTTGTAATTGAGCCGATACATCATCTCCTTGTTGCCCTCGCAGATGACGGCGCGGTGCATCACACGGACGTTTTTGGCGCCCATATTCCTGATTTCGTCGGCCAGCACCTCTTCGAGTCCAGCCACGGTTTTGGTGATGAGTTGGTAGTTGTCTTCCATGACTGCAAAGATAGTGTTTTTTTTGTCGCACCCCGGGGGGTGCTCCTCTTTTCTTTGTTCCTTTTGGCTTGAACCAAAAGGAACCGAAAAGTTCAAGGCCGACATCATCGGACCCTCCGCACGCCTCTCTAAGTGGGTGAGCTTCAAGGCGGGGAGTGCCTTCGTGCCGAAGGCAAACGCTCCGCTAAAGCGTCGCGCCCCGCCTAGAATCTCAACCCACTTAGTTCGGCTTTGGGCAGGCGCTTCCCCGCATGTCGGCCGAGGCCCACGCGCCCAGCCCGGAGGAGGTGAGTCGTGCTTAACATTTAAACCTTTGTTTTTGTTTGGCCAAAAAAATGATTATTTTTGCTTATAATTGCACAAACATAAACCCAATCATCATGAAAAAAGCATTACTCGCCCTGATTTGCATTGCCACGATGCTGGCGGCAGTTTCGAGTCTTAAGGCTCAGGAAATCACCATCACGTTGAATCCGGAATGGAACTGGATCAGCTATCCGCGAGCCGACATCTTGGATTTTACTGAAGCGATGGGATCGTTCGTGCCCATGGAGGGCGATGTCATTGCCACGCAAGACGATTATGCCGAATACAGCGATGGTGAATGGTATGGAACCATCGAACAGTTTTTTCCGGGCTGGGGTTATATGTATTATTCGAACAGAACGGAGTCTGTGACGTTCTCCTTCCAACTGCAGCCTGTTTCGCCGGTGACGATAACCACCCTGGAGCCGACGGACGTTACTGCCACGAGCGCCATGGTGGCCAGCGAGGTGACGATTCCCGAGGGTTGCCATGTGTTTTTGCGTGGCCTTTGCTGGGGTACGGAACCGAATCCTGACATTGATGGCGACCACATTGCCGGTGATGCCGTTGCAGGCGACCAGAGCTATTCTTTGGAAGGGTTTCTTTCGAGAACAACCTATTACGTTCGATCCTATGTGTTGACGGATTACGGGCTGGCTTACAGTGAAGAGCGGAGCTTCTCGACACTTTCAGATAGTGGTGATCACGAGTATGTTGACCTCGGTTTGCCAAGCGGTACCTTGTGGGCGACTTGCAATGTTGGTTCAGATGCCCCAGAGGAGTACGGCGATTATTTCGCTTGGGGCGAAACAGAACCTAAGGAAACCTATTACTGGAGCACATACAGTTATTGTAATGGTAGCGAGAACTCAATAACAAAGTACTGCAATAACGCTGAATACGGCTATAACGGCTTTACCGATAACCTTACTACTTTGTTACCAGAGGATGATGCCGCTTCAGTCAATTGGGGTGAGGATTGGCGTACACCTACTAGGGAGGAATGGCAGGAGTTGCTTGATAACACAACAAGCACATGGACAACACGTAATGGTAAAAACGGTCGCCTATTCACAGCCTCGAACGGCAATAGTCTTTTCTTTCCCGCTGCTGGTTACTGTAACGGGAATAGCCATTACAGCGAATCCTACAATGGTTACTACTGGTCAAATTCTCTTCGTATGGTTTGGTCGGGTGGTGCATGGGGTCTTTTCTTCGCTTCAGGCAGTCCTGATATTGATGGTCATACCCGCTATTCAGGTTTTTCTGTCCGTCCCGTCCGTTCCTCCCCTCAAAACAATGCCCCAACAGGCGCTATTAATGGCAAATTCACCATCAATGCCGATGGTGACCAAGTGTATTTCTCGCAAGGCAACTTGCAATATATTGGAAGCGCTGGCAATGGCGATGCTAACAATACTGGTGCGTATTGGAAGTTCGCTGAAAACCAATGGGAATTACTTGGCAACAACGGACAAGTTAGCATTTCTAAAACAATTGATCGTGATTTATTTGGATGGGGTACAAGTAATTATGATCACGGTGCAATTTGCTATCAACCTTGGAACACTAGTTCTACGAATAGTCAATACTACGCTTACGGTGATTGGCAATACAATCTCTACGACCAGACCGGCCAAGCTGATTGGGGCTACAATGCTATAATTAACGGCGGTGATGTTGAGAATAATGGATGGCGTACGCTCACAACAGAAGAATGGGTTTGTGTATTAACTACGCGAAGTGCTTCTACGGTGAATGGTGTTGCTAATGCACGTTTTGCAAAGGCTGTTGTGGCTGATGTATATGGTTTGATTTTGTTCCCAGACAGTTATGAGCATCCATTGGGAGTAGTTCAGCCAATAGGCATTAACGAAACTGGTACAGGCTGGAATGGGAGCAACTACACTGCGATGGAATTTGCTTTGATGGAAGCCAATGGAGCCATATTTCTACCTAGCGCAGGTGACCGCACGGATACTAACTACTTCGACAATGACCATCGTGGCAGTTATTGGTCAAGTTCGCATCATAGTAGTATTAGCTATAATGCATATTTTGTAAAATTTTCTAGTTATAGTGTTTCGGGTAACACGGTTTCCTCAAATAGCTACAATGGTCTCCACTACGGCTATTCCGTTCGCCTTGTTCGCGACGTAGAATAATCCATTTTTTTACGGCAGCCGTTACTTGTTGTAAAAAATCACAAATGCTTCCCGAAATCCATCCTTTCGTGCAAAACCCTGATAACTCGCGCCTTTCCGTTTTTCTGGATTCGATAAAACACGATATGCCGCCCACAGTGTAGAACACGGTATCCAACCTTAACATCTTCGTATGACCGCCCAGCAGATGTAGGGTGGCTAGCGATGTTTTCAAAAGCAGAGAAGAGGTTTTGAAAATAAACATCAGCTTGTTTTTCTGACCAAGTCTCAACGGTATAGTCCCAGATATTAACAAGGTCATCTTGTGCCTTCTTCGAAAGGATATAATCAGCCATTCCTATGCCGTTTTGCTTTCATTTCCAAAAGGAAAGCTTCTGGATCAAAATCCGTCACGTCTGGGCTGGCTTCACCTTCTTCCAAAGCAGCTCGTAAAGCGGCCAAACGGGCCTCGTCTTCTTCCAACCTGCGGAGACCCTCGCGAATAACCTCGCTGACATTGTTGTATCTGCCTTGTGAAATGATGTTTCGGATAAAATCCTCGTAATGTGAGCCTAAAGAAACCGTTGTTGTTCTACTCATGTCGATGGTTTTTTCGGTGCAAATGTAAGAATATTTCTTAATTTCCGCAAGGAGTTTGGAAAAATAATGGCTTATTTTTCAAAACCAATCCAAAATTTTCGTATTTTAGCCGATTCTTTTATAACAAGGAAAAAGTTAAAAATTGAAAATATGAGCACTACTTTTGATCCTCGCGCCAACTACGAGCAGACCATGCAAGAGGCCGGCTACGTGGAACGCAAGCAAGCTACCCAGGCCGACTACGACCGCATCGGGTTCATGTCGGGACTGGAGGTGCACCAGCAGATCAAGACCAAAGAGAAGCTGTTCTGCCACTGCCCCGCAGGAAAATTCAACAAGTTCGAGGACTTCGACGCCGAACTGATCCGCCACATGCGCCCGACCCTTTCGGAACTGGGCGAATACGACGGCACCGCCTTGATGGAGTTCAAGACGAAAAAAGAGATCGTCTACCGCATCAAGAACCAGACGGCATGCACCTATGACATCGACGACACGCCGCCGTTCCCCATCAACAAGGAAGCGCTGCACAACGCCATCATCATCGCCCTGCGTTCCAACCTGAACATCGTGGGCGAGGTGCACATCACCCGTAAGCAATACCTCGACGGCTCCATCCCGACAGGCTTCCAGCGTACCGCCATCGTGGGCGTGGAAGGCCTGCTGAAGATGCCGAAAAAGAACATCCGCCTCATCCAGCTGAGCATCGAGGAGGACGCCTGCCGCGAAATCAGCGACATCGGCCACCGCCGCATATATCAGACCGACCGTCTGGGTGTGCCGTTGATCGAAACCGTGACCTATCCCGACTGCAAGAACCCTGACGAGCTGCGTGAGACCTGCGACTACATCCGTTTCCTCGGACGCTCCACAGGCTTGGTGCGCACAGGCATGGGCGCTGGTCGTCAGGATGTGAACGTGAGCTGCAAGGGCGGCACCCGTATCGAGCTGAAGGGCGTCCAACACTCCAAGTGGATCCCCGACCTGTCGCACAACGAGTGCTTCCGTCAATGGTCGCTGGTACTGCTGGCCGAAAAGCTCAACAAAAAGCTTAAAAAGAACAACTGGAAGATTGAAGTGGCCGATGTGGGCTTCAAGACCGACTATGAGCCGATTTGCGACGCCAAGGCCGCCGATGGTGCCTTGAAGGTCATCAAGCTGCCGGGCTTCCGTGGCGTGTTGTCGCACTTCACCCAACCAGGCAAGATGTTTGCCGACGAGATCGCCGACCGCCTGAAGGTCATCGCCTGCCTTGAGCGTCCCAACATGCTTCATGACGAGATGTTGGAGCCAGTGCTCGAGCCTTCGGTATGGCGTAAGCTGGGCAAGAAAGTCCAAGCCACCGAAAAGGATGCCTTGATCTTGATCTGGGGTCCGAAAGCCGACATGCCTACCGCCATTGAGACCGTCGAAGAGCGTTGCCTCATGGCCTTTGATGGCGTACCGAAGGAGACCCGCAAGGCTATCTGCAACGGCATCACCATCTTCGAGCGCGTGCTGCCGGGTGCCGACCGTATGTATCCCGATACCGACTCGGCGCCAATCCCGTTGGATCCCAAGGAGATCGAAGCCCTGAAGAAGGAACTGCCCTCGGAGATCATCGACCGTTACTACAAGCTTCAGGAATGGAACGTCCCGCAGGACTGCTTCACCTACATCTTCACCAAGAACTGGTTCCCAGCGATGAGCAACATCGTGGAGAAACTCGGCGTGGATGGCCGTATGCTGGGCTGCTTCGTGGGCATGCGCCTCAAGAACCTGCTCTGCAAGAATCCCGCTTCGCAGTTCAACAGCGAGACGCTGGTCAAACTCTTCACCTTCCTGAAACGTGAGAAACTCAACTACCGCCTCGCTTGGAACATGGCACCGGTCCTGGTGGCCGACGCTTCCTTGGACATGAAGGAAGTGCTGCGTAAGATCGGCTTCAGAAGGGCTTCGGAGGATACGCTGAACAAGAAACTTGACAAGCTGGTCTCGGCCTACGTCCCCCGCAAGAAATTCCACGCCGCCGTCAACAAGCGCAACTGGATCATGGGCCAGATGCGTGAGGCTGTGGGCAATATCGATTTGAAGGAATTCGCTAACACTATCAAATAAGAACGATTATGGCTGAAGATTTTTTCCAAGGATATTGGGGTGCCTCGCTGGAGGTGCTCAAGAAATATAACTGCCGCGTGTGGAGTCAGGCCGAGTGCCAGACCACGGGCGGTCTCTTCAAAGGCACGATCCTGCCGCGCGCCGCTTTCCAGGACGACCAGCACATCGTGATGAAGGTCAACACGGGCTATAACATCGGCGTGGACATCAGCACCATCACCAGCATGGTGGAGACCGACTACAAGAAGGCCAACTACCACATCCCCGAGAAGGAATTCCCTTACACCGACGGACTTCCGCATGTGAAGCTGTTAGGCACGGGCGGCACCATCGCCTCGCGTCTGGACTACCGCACCGGTGCCGTGATCCCCGCCTTCTCGCCTGGTGAGCTCTACGGCGCCGTGCCGGAGCTGGCCGACATCTGCAACCTCGATACCGAGAAGGTGTTTGCCGTGTTTTCCGAGAACATGTCGCCCAAGGAGTATATCGCCCTGGCCAAGAAGATCGGCGAGGAGATCCAAAACGGCATCGACGGCATTGTGATCGGTCACGGTACCGACACCTTGGCCCATACTGCCGCTGCCTTGACCTTCATGTGCCAGAACCTGCCCGTGCCGATCGTGCTGGTGGGCTCGCAGCGTTCGTCGGACCGTCCTTCATCGGACGCCGCTCTGAACCTGATGCATGCCATGACGGCTGCCGGTCACGGCGACGTGGCCGAGGTGATGGTCTGCATGTTCGGTCCCACCTCCGACGAGTACGGCTTCCTGCATCGTGGCACCCGCGTCCGTAAGATGCACTCATCCTATCGTTCCACATTCCGTACCATTGGCGATACGCCCGTGGCAACGGTGGATCGCAAGCGTGGCGTGGTGCCGATCAAGGAGGAATACAACCACCGCCGCACTGACCGTGACGTGAAGATCATCCCAACCTTCGACGACCGTGTGGCTATCCTTTACTACTATCCCGGCATGAAGCCCGATGTGCTTGATGCATTGGTCGACAACGGATATCAGGGCATCATCTGGGACGGCACCGGACTGGGTCACGTCAACCGTGGCATGTTCGATGCCATCCAGCGTGCTACCGACAAGGGCGTTCACCAGTATATGTGCGTGCAGACCATCTGGGGCTACGCCCACATGTTCGTCTACGACACTGGCCGCGACCTGATGAACCGTGGCATCATCCCGGCAGGCAACATGCTCGCCGAGACCGCCTATATCAAGTTAGGTTGGGCTTTGGGCCAGACTCACGATAGGGAAGAGGTGAAGAAGATCATGTTGACCCCCGTCAACAGCGAGATCACCCCGAGAGAACCTTATAACGGCTATCTGGTCTACCAAGGCGGCGTGCCTGAGGTTGAGGAATTCATCAGGAAGGTCCATAAATAAAAGATAAAAGATAAGAGATAAGAGTTGCTGTTTAACTCGATCCAGTTTGCGCTATTTCTGCCGCTGGTATTCTTGCTTTATTGGTTTGTCTTTGACCGTTTCATCAGGGGGTCGAGGCAACAATTGGCATTGCAGAATGCCTTCGTGGTGGTGGCCAGCTATGTGTTTTATGGCTGGTGGGACTGGCGTTTTCTGGTGCTCATCGCACTCACCTCGTTCTGTTCGTGGGGTAGCGGACTGCTGATTGGGAAGGCTGAATCGAAGAAGAAAGCCAAAACTTGGATGTGGGCCAACATCGTGTTGAATCTTGGCATTCTGGCCGTATTCAAGTACTACGACTTCTTCGTCACGGAGTTTGCTCAACTATTTCATTTCTCTACCGATGGCCTGCTTCTGAAGGTGATCCTGCCAGTAGGCATCTCGTTCTATACCTTCCAGGCCTTGAGCTATTCCATCGACGTCTGTCGTGGGAAGATCGAATCCACCAAGGATATCATCGCTTTTTTTGCCTATATTTCCTTCTTTCCGCAACTGGTGGCGGGTCCCATCGAGCGGGCGACCAACCTCTTGCCCCAGTTCTTGAAGAAGCGCGAGTTCAACTACGACACCGCCGTTGACGGTGTCAGGCAGATCTTGTGGGGCTTGTTCAAGAAGATCGTGGTGGCAGAC
This sequence comes from Bacteroidales bacterium, assembly GCA_017645245.1. GTDB lineage: Bacteria > Bacteroidota > Bacteroidia > Bacteroidales > F082 > Limimorpha. Next base: position 1,941 of record JAGCPG010000089.1, on the reverse strand, counting down.
AACTGCGCGGTGTACGTGGACCAGGTGTTTTCGACCTACGCGAACCATAGTGGGAGCACCCTGTTGCTTGCCGCCGTCTTCTTCACCTTCCAGATCTATGGCGACTTCTCGGGCTATTCAGATATCGCCATTGGAACAGCCAAGTTGTTCGGGATCAAGCTGATGCGCAACTTCAACCTGCCCTATTTCAGCCGTGACATCGCGGAGTTCTGGCGCAGATGGCACATCTCGCTTACGACTTGGTTCAGGGATTATGTTTACATTCCTTTGGGCGGCAGCCGCGTGTCAAAGGCGAAAATCGTCAGAAACACGTTCATCATCTTTCTTGTGAGCGGCTTTTGGCATGGCGCCAACTGGACTTTCATCGTATGGGGAGCGTACCACGCCCTGTTGTTCTTGCCCCTTATACTGACAGGGAAAAACAGAAAGTACACCAATCAGGTGGCCGAGGGACGAGTGCTGCCGACATGGAAAGAAATGGGACAGATGTTATTGACGTTTGCCTTGGTGGCGATTGGTTTGATCATCTTCCGAGCCGACAGCATCAGCCAGGCTTGGAAATTTGTTTGTGGAATTTGTAATGCCAGTCTGTTCAGTGCGCCTTTCCTTTATGTCGGGACAAAAAAAGCTTTGTTGCTGGTGGCGTTGATGTTGGTCGTTGAATGGTTTACCCGGAAAAAAGAACATGCCCTGCAGTATAGTGCGAAGATGCCATCGTGGCTGGCATGGGTGTTCAGTATGATGTTGGTCGTGGTGATGTTGGAGTTTGCCGGTAACAGTCAGTCGTTTATCTATTTTCAGTTTTGACGATGAAAAGGTTCCTGATTAGAATAGTATCGTTTGTTGGCCTTCCGATCTTGGTTTTATTGGTTGTGTATTTAATTACAGATCCGTTTAAAACTTTGCGTCCATTCAGCTTGCAATATTTTGATGAGACCAACCGTGACTACCTTTCGTCGGAATTGTTTTTGCGGAATGATCCCCAATACCATTACAATGCCTTTGTTTTCGGGAGTTCCCGCTGCTGTGGGCTCAATACCTACCATTGGAAACACTATCTTCCAGAGGGGTCAAGGCAGTTTATGTTCCAGGCGTGGTACGAGACGCTGACAGGCATCGAGCAGAAAATCGACTATATCGACAAAAATGGGAACGACATTGCTTATGCCATCGTCATGCTGGACGTTCCATACAGTTTTTCTGAGAAACAGTTGTCCAAAGAAGTTGTGTCCATCAAGCATTATAAATTCTCGGGGCAGACGAAATTAGCTTTTCAGGCTATTTTGTTTAGCGGTTTTATGCTAAAACCTTCTAAGTGGATTTCTTCCATCAGGGAGTCTTTTCGACCTGCGCGGGCGGTGTTTCCCACAGATACGGTCAGCAATGACTGGGGAAAGGAAAACCAGTATGCCGACATCGCTGTTCAACCTCAAAAAGACAGTCTGTCGAATTGTTCGGCCATAAGCAAGGCGAGTTTTCTGAAGCAAATGGAAAACCTGTCAGACGCAGATTTGCAAGTGAGCGAGCCGTTGATTGATGAGACTTTCCGACGGCAGTTGATTCACATCAAAGATGTGTTTGACAAGCATTACACGGATTATAGGATTGTGGTTTCACCAGCTTATTGTTATACCCATCCTGCCATCAACCCGAACGACTTGGAGATTTTGAGGGAGATTTTTGGCGTCGACAGGGTCTTTGACTATTCGGGAAAGAACGAAATCACAGAGGATTGCTATAATTTTTCGGACCCCAATCATTTCGGGTTAAGTGTGGGCTGGCAAATTATTGAGGATATGTATAATATAACCAGTCAGTTATGATCTTCAACTCGATTCAGTTTGCAGTCTTTCTGCCGTTGGTGTTCCTGCTCTACTGGTTTGTGTTCGACCGATTAATCAGCCGGTCGAAACGACAGTTGCAGTTGCAGAATGCCTTTGT
>JAGCPG010000088.1 GCA_017645245.1 Bacteroidales bacterium | reverse complement strand
TGCTGTTTGTCATGCTTCCCTTCCTCGTGGCGTTGTTTTCCAAGACCTACGACTTCAAAGCGATTGCCACCTTCGCTTTCGGCTCCATGGCTTTTTTGTGCCTGCCTTGTGTCTTGATGGTGCGCATGCATCAGACTTTCAGTCCCCAGATGGTGTTGCTGGTTTTCGTTTTGTTGTGGACGAACGACACTTTTGCTTACCTCACCGGTCGTTTGCTGGGCAAGCACAAGCTCTTTGAGCGCATCTCTCCCGGCAAGACCATTGAGGGCAGCATCGGAGGATTGCTGTTTACCATGGCGGGTGTGATCATCTTGAGCCGTTATGCCGATTGGATTTCCCTGAAGGAGGCTGTTGGTATGGGCTTGATCGGGGTGGTGTTCGGCACACTTGGCGACTTGTGTGAGTCAATGCTGAAACGGCAGGCGGGCGTGAAGGATTCGGGTAAGCTTATCCCGGGCCACGGCGGTATTTTGGATCGTTTTGACTCCGTTTTGTTTACCGTACCGTTTGTTTTTGTATATTTGCTGCTCCTATGAGACAGATTCACAAGCGGATTCACGAGGAAGGCAACAGGGCCATTATCATCACCATTCTGGCTTGGGTGGTGGTGATCGTTGGCATCAACTTGTTGTGGCCGCACCAGAATTGGTGGCATATCCTGATTTATGTGGTGGCTGTCCTGTTTTGCCTGTTGATCATCCGCTTTTTCCGCGTTCCTATTTCGCGTCGCACCACTCATCTGGAACATGCGGTGCTGTCGCCTGCCGATGGTGTGGTGGCGGCCAATGAGATCGTCATGGAGGACGAGTATTTTCATGAGAAGCGCCGTCAGATCTCCATCTTCATGTCGATCTACAACGTACACATCAACTTTTTCCCTTTCGATGGCGCGGTGACCTATTACAAATACCATCCGGGGAAGTTTTTGGTGGCTTTCAAGCCCAAGTCCTCCACGGATAACGAGCACAATACCATTGTTTTGAAGGATGTGCATGGCCGTGAGGTGATGGTGCGTCAGATTGCGGGTTTTGTGGCTCGTCGCATCGTTTGCGACCTGGAGCCTGGCGATGCTGCCATTGCTGGCGAGGAGCTGGGCATGATCCGCTTTGGCTCGCGCGTGGATGTGTTCCTGCCGTTGGATGCAGAGGTGGACGTCCACATCGACCAGAAGGTCCGTGCCAAGGCTTCGGTGCTGGCGGTGCTGAAATAAAGGCACAGGTGTCAAGAAAAAAATCAAAGCATCTTTTTGATATCCAAAAGATTACGAACTACAATAGTTGGTTTGCCTTGGATTTCTTTGCCTGAAGGGTTGAAGAGGATTTGATCCATACCGGCGGCACGGGCGCCGTCGATGTCGACGTCCATTTCATCGCCGATCATGAGACTTTCCTCGGGGGTGGCGTGGGCTTTCTTTAGAGCGTATTGGAAAATCTCAGGATTGGGCTTTTTCACTCCGACTTCCTCGGAAACGGTGAGGGTTTCGAAGTAAGGCTCCATGCCGGAACCGCTCAACTTGGTGTGCTGCACTTCTTGGAAGCCGTTGGTGATGAGGTGAAGGTGGTATTTCGGCTTCAGATAATCCAGCAATTCCATCGTTCCAGGCACTAGCTTGACGATGCGTGGCGACCAATAGACATATTCTTCGCTGAGGTGGTCGGCCAGCTCGACGTCGTGGATGCCGTAATGCTCCAGGGGCTTCATGAAACGGGTGCGGTTGAGCTCGTCCTTGGTGATTTGGTTGGCGCGATAGAGCTCCCAGAGCTTTTCGTTCAGGGGATGGTACACCACGTGGAATTCATGGGCGCTGGGGATGCCCAGATCCTTGAGGTGATATTGCTCATAGATCTTTTCGAAGGCCACTTCGGCGGCGGCATCGAAGTCCCAAAGGGTGCGGTCGAGGTCAAAGAAAATATGTTTGTAAGCTTTCATGCTTTTTTCTTGCTGAGCATTTGACGTTGCCACTCGAATAGCGCCACGGCGGCAGCATGACTGACGTTGAGGGAGCGGGTGGGACCAGGGACGGGGATGTAGACCACCATGTCGCATTGACGAAGCAGGTCTTCGCTGAGGCCTTGGCTCTCGCTGCCGACGATGAAGGCCACGTTTTCGGGGAGCTCGGTGTTGTAGATGCAGGTGGCATTGTCGGCCGTCTCGATAGCGATGATGGTCTTGCCTTTGGGGACAATTTTGTGGAGGTCAGTCTCCTCGGTGAAGTACCAGTTGATATTGCCACGGCTGGAAGCGGCGGCACGGCGTATCTTGCCCAGACTATGGCGGCTTTCGTCACCGAGAAACACCATTTCGGTTGCCCCAATGTTATCGGCGATGCGGATCATGGCGCCCATGTTGTCGGGGGTCATCAAGTGGTCGGCGATGACAATGGGATGGGGGATATGTTGGTAGATTTCCTCCGTGGGGATGCTTTTGAAAAGATCATTCGATTTTAAATAACTCATTTTCGGTTCAGGTTGGAGCGCGGCGATCCAGTTTGTGAGGTTAAGGTTAATAAGAAGGCTTTGAGTTGTCGTTTTTCTTCGGGGGTGAGGCGGACGCCGCCTTGCATCACATGATGCATCAGCGGACTGATGAATTCGGAATATTGGACGCTGTCGGAGTAGAAGTCGATGACCTCGTCGAGGGTGGTGAAGCGGCCGTCGTGCATGTAAGGTGAGGTGAGGGCAATGTTGCGCAGGGTGGGAGCCTTGAAGTCGCCGTGGTATTCAGCATCGAGCCCGTTGTTGTACATCAGATTGGTGGTGAACAGGGCGTTGGAGCCGCCGCCGTGGCAGTGGAAGCAGTCGGCGCCGTTTTCGGTGATGAAAAGCATGTAGCCGTTGAGTTCGTCTTGGTCGAGTTGCTCCTCGCCTCGGAGGTAACGGTCGAATTTGCTGTCGGCAAAGACCAGGCTGCGCACGTATTGGGAGATGGCTTTCTCCACTTGGATGAAGCTGATCCTGTCAGTGCCGAAGGCTTTTCGGAAGAGCTCAGGATAAGTGTCGGATTGCTGCAACATTCTAACGACTTCTGCGGTGTCGGCGTTGATCTCCAAAGGATCGGTATAGGCGGCATACACCATTTCTTCAAGGGTCTTGATGGTGCCCTTCCAGCCTAGGCCGGTGGTGTTCCAAGCCAGATTGATCAACGGGAGCATGGTGTGTTCCGTGCCGAGGTGCTCCAAGGTGGCTTCAGGGCCGCCTTCAAAGCTATATTCGGGGTGATGGCATGAAGCGCAACAATTGGGGAGGTGAGAGGTGCGAGGTGAGAGGTTGGAATCAAAAAAGAGCTTTTTCCCTAGCTCAACTCCCTCTTCGGTCATGGGGTTGTCGGCGGGGATGTTGGTCGTGGTAGGGAAGAAGAGCGGTTGCGGTAGTTCGTAAGGCGTTGGCGTGTAGGTCTCCTCCGGGGTGGGACGGCAGGCAGTCAGCACGAGTGATAGCAGGACGAAAAGCAGCGGGAAGTGGGCTTTCATGACTTCTTCAAACTGTAGAAATGGGGCTTGGGACTGGCTTTTTTCATGATGTCTCTCAAGGTTTGCGCAACCGAAGAGTGTTGCGGAGCAGCGGTGCTCACCTCGAACACGTCATGGCCGTTTTCCTTCAAAATGCGTTGCGCTTCCTGGTTTTGCATGATGGCGCTGCCGAAGGCGTTGATGTCGTAAGTATGCGGGTTGCGGAACCAGTTGCCGATGTTCATGTTGAGATGGATCACGTTGGTGGCGTCTTCCTCAAGCTCGAGATTCAGGGGGAATTCCACGGTGAAATAATTCTGGTAGAACTCTGTGTGATTGTCGTTCTGTCCGATGCCGAGGTGGATGTTCATCGGGGCGAGGTCGCCGTTTTCGTCAAGGTATTTGCCGTTGAGTTTCATGTAATGGTAGCCGCCGCCGAGCGGATCAGGCCAGAACATGTTGCTCTCAGGCGGATTGGTGAAAAAGCCGGTGACGTTGTCCTCTTGATCCAAGCCGAAGGTGAAACGCATAGAAACGTATCGTTGGCAAGGGATGGAAGCGATTGCAAGTGTTTGGCTTTCAGGGATGTTGGTGTCGATGTAAAACACTTTTTCCTGCGGGATTTCCAAAAGCGTTGTGACTTCACGATGCCCCAAGACATATTGGTCGCCTTGCTCGCTGACGAGGGTGATTTTGGAGATAAACCATTGGATTTCATTCACTAAGAAGTGATTTCCAGCTTCGTTGACATAGCAAAGGCTGTCGAGCGTCAAGGGACGACCGTTGGCGGTGTAACTGATGTGGATCTCCGTGTCGCCGTAACCCACGGTTTTGGTGCAGGAAGCGCTCATCATGGCAAGGGCTAATATGAATGGAATGAGACCGTTTTTCATCTTCGCATTATTCGGTTGCAATGATACAAAAATCTTTCCAATTTCGTATTTTTGCAGTCTAAATCTATTGAAAAATGGCAGAATTTAAGATAGGCGACAGGGTGAATTTCCTGAGCAGCACAGGTGGTGGCAAGGTCACCAAGATCATTGATTCACGCATGGTGATGGTGGAGGTGGAGGACGGCTTCGAGCTGCCCACCTTGATCACTGATTTGGTGCCCGACTTCCGCAACCAACCTGCGAGGCAGCAACAGATCGTTGACACCGTCCAGAAAGAGATACAAGAGAAGGAAATCGTGCAGCAGCAACAGCAGGAGGATGCCCGCCACGGTGGCTTGCGACGCTTCGCCAAGGAAGCGGAGAAGGAAGGCGTGTATCTGGCCTTCGTGCCCCACGAGCAGCAATGGCTCTTGACCGGCGCCATGGACGTGGTGCTGGTGAACCATACGCCTTACGAGATGCTTTACACCTTTACCATCAAGGAGGAGATGCAATTCGTCAACGTGGATTACGGGCAGATCGACAAGCATGAGAAGGTGGTGGTGGAGACCATCTCGCGTGAGGATCTGGAATATTGGTGCAACGGCATCGTGCAGGCCATTTTTACTATGGATAGCACCGATACGGTCTTGCTTCCTTTGAACGCGCCGTTCTCGCTGAGGTCCAACCGTTTCTTCAAGGAAGGCAGCTACCTGATGTCGGGTTTGTTGGGCGAGAAGGCGGTGATGATCAGCCTTTCGGATCTTGCATCGCTGAAGAGTGGCAGTGACGACTTTGCCAAAATCATGAAGGAAGGCGTTGGCGCTCAGGCTCCCAAGAAAGAACTGATCAAGCAGGAGGCGCCCATCGACAAGCATAGGACGGGTCAAGGCGAGGCCACGGTGGACCTGCATATCGCCGAGTTGGTCGACAACATAGCGGGCCTTTCGAGTCACGACATGTTCCAAATCCAGATGGACTATTTCCGCAAGATGCTCGACAGCGCCATTGCCGCTGAATACACCAAGGTGACATTTATCCATGGGGTGGGCAACGGGGTGCTGAAGAACGCTATCATTGAAGAATTAAAGAAGTATAAGAATACGGAAAACAGGATGGCATCCATCGCCAAGTTCGGCGTCGGGGCGATTGACGTGATTATAGAAGACAGAAAACAGAAGTGAGAAGACAGAATATGGGGAGGTTTTTTTTAACAATAACGACTGTGCTTTTGCTCGCTTCCTGCCACAGAACCAACGACCCATTAATCGGCCGTTGGACGGTGGAGAAGGTGAATGTGGAGTTTAATGAGCGGATCGCCACGCCTGAGATGGTGCGTCAATATGGCGAGATGGAAAAAGGCAACGTCATCGAGATCAGCCAAGACTCGGTGCTAACTTTCGTTTCGGATGGCGACACGCTGAAAGGAAAATGTTCCCTGAAAGGATCGCGGCTGTATTGCGATGGACGGTTTTTTGGAAGTCTGGAAGGCGGGAAACTGACAACCAAAAACAAAACCCCAATAGGGACTATTGAGGTTGTTTACGTGAAGTGAACCCGCAGGGAATCGAACCCTGATCGAAGGAACCGGAATCCTTTATTCTATCCATTAAACTACGGGTCCAGGCGCATAATGCGGCGCAAAAATAAGAAAAAAACGGGTTCGTTCCAGAAGAATCGCTATTTTTGCAAAAGTAATATGCATTTGTCAAAATGAGTGAATACGTTGATGATCGGGTTCATTTGTACCAGAAAGATGTAATTGAGGCATTGCCCCAGTTGCAGGATGATTTTTTTGACGTGTGTATTGTAGATCCTCCATACGGTGCTTCTACTACCAATAATTGGAGTTACAACGAAAACGCCAAACTGAAGGGATTTGGAGGGGATTGGAAGTTGACTAATGAATTATGGGATTTGCTTTCCCAAAATGACTCATTTCAAAGCACCTTTGCATGGTTGAAGGAATTAAAACGGGTAATCAAATCCAATGGATCGATTTGGATTCATTCCACCTATCACAATTCTGGATTTGTCAATGTTTGTTGTCAGCTTCTCGACTTGGAAATAATCAACGAAGTCGTTTGGTATAAGCGCAACTCGTTCCCGAATCTTTCTGGTCGGAGGTTGACTGCGAGCCACGAGACCATTTTATGGGTACATAAAGGGGGTGCAAAGCATCGAGACTATGTTTTCAATTATGAGGCCTCGAAAGAATACTATTCTTCCAGCGATCTGCTTAAGGAAAGGGGTAAACAAATGCGGACGGTTTGGGATATTCCGAACAATAAGAGCAAGGATGAAATGTTGTTTGGTTCGCATCCTACCCAAAAGCCTATTAAGGTGGCGGAAAGAATCTTGGCGATTTGCGGTGTTAAAGACGGTCGTTTGTTGGTGCCATTTGTCGGTTCAGGAACCGAAATGGTTGCAGGATTGCAGTATGGCATGAGCGTTTGGGGCTATGAATTGGAGGAGGAGTATTTCAATTTGGCGAAGAAACGTATTAGAACTGTGTTGAATAACACTCAAATATCATTGTTCGCATGAATACTTACCCAGCTGTTATTAAATGGTCGGGAAGTAAAAGGACAGTAGCGACCCAATTAGCTGAGAAATTTGTCCCTTCTGACGTTTACTACGAGCCTTTTGTGGGAGGTGGTTCGATGATGCCCTTTGCTAGAGCTTCCAAGGGAGTTGCTGGAGATATTATTCCAGAACTCATTGATTTATGGTTAAGTATTAAGAACAATCCTCGTGAAGTGGCATCTGAATATGAGTCCCGTTGGCTTGACTTGCAGAAAAACGGTGCGGATGTTTATTATTTAATACGGGATCATTTTAACGAAACACGTGACTGTCATGATTTTCTTTTTTTGACTCGTACTTGTGTGAACGGAATGATACGGTACAATGAAAAGGGCGACTTTAACAATTCATTTCATTTGTCTCGTCCCGGGATCAATCCAGATACTTTAAAAAGGATTGTTTATCAATGGAGTGGGTTATTGCAGAAATTTGAGTTTCTGAATGCTGATTATAGAGAATGTCTTTCCACGGTAAAGCCCGGAGATTTTGTCTTTCTTGATCCTCCTTATGGAGGGACCAAGTCGCGTTATATGCAGACGGAGTTTGTATTGGAGGATTTTTACAAAGAGTTGGATCGTTTGAATACTATCGGTGCGAAATGGATGCTCACATTTGACGGATCCGCTGGTGATCGCATTTATTCCTATGCTCCTCCTGTTGATGTCTATAAGCAACGATATCAAATCCATACAGGCAACTCTGCCTTCAGTCGTTTGATGGACAATAAACGTGATGTGATTAGAGAATCAGTGTATCTTAATTACGAGCCCGCCCAAACCCAACTTGACTTGTTTTAGGATGCCCTTGATGGAAGTCCCACTGACGGAACATAGCACATGTAATTTGGTGACTATGTCAAATTCAAAAGCGAACACGGCGTCCAAATCGCCTCGTATTAGATGTTTGATCATGTCATTTTCGTTGGTGTATTTAAATGCGCCAATGGAAAGAACTGAGTAAGGTCGCATTTTTGGTGTTGCCCCTTGGTACAATCGCCAGTCGCTTTTGGCTGTCTTGAAAGCTGTTGGCATTACATCAAATAGGTCGGTGAGGTATGTTTTGAGATCCACTCCGATATGGTTCTCCAAATCTCCGCCATGAAGTTTTGATTCTATGGAATAGAATATATCAGTCGTTTTCTTTCTTATTTGTATGACATGGTCTGGACGTTTGCCACCAACCTTTGAAACTCGAGGCAAGGAAGTCCAACGGAATACTTTACCGTTCTTCTCATAGTAATTAATGCCCGACCAATCGCCTCCTGGGGGATTGCAAAGACTTTCAAAAACAGCCAAATCCTCTTTCTTCCCAAATAGCTGATGAATGGTCGTATCAGTATCTTGTTCGGAATAAACCAATGATGGCGTGGAATAGGAAAAAGAAACGGGATTGGAGTTGGGCTTTAGTTTTGTTTTTGTTGGAAAGAAAACCTTTTTGCTGTTGGTGGGACTGTCAACCATTACGTAATCACACAAATATAAGATGGCTTGCCACAAACCATTGTTGTTGGCCAAAGAGGAGGGAGACTTCTCGAGCTCAACCCAAGTGCTTTTTGGGGCTGGACCATACACTATTGCCATAATTTGAGCATCATCACCCAACATCATTTTTGCCAACGGAGGGAGTCCTCTGTCAGGTCGGGAATCGTCGCCCGCTGGCTTGAATCCTGTGATCCAAACAATCGCCAATGGCTTTTTCTTGTTGAAACGAAACATCGTCTTTGGGTAAGTCTTTCCCAGAAAAGAATCAAAAGCCATTCTTTTTTCTTGTGGAATGATACAGATCGGAAGGTCTTTGGCACCAATGGAAAGACAATCGTATGATTGTACTTCGGCAAATAGTCGGTTGAAAGTGGATGTCGTTTTTACTTTGGCGGCCGTTTTCTTTTTCCAAACCAGATGACTTGTTTTGTTTATCAGCCAAGTGGTTGGCTTCTTGGCACGAAGCAGTTTTTCCCATTCCCTATTGCGTAAGGTGTCCACCAACTTTCTGTCATTGGAGAGTATTTTCACCAGTTCCAACGCTTTTCCTTCCAGTTTATCAGTAATTCCCGAATAATCCTCTCGGTTAATGAGGGCTTTGATGAGTTGCAAACCTTCAGACAAACCGATCACCGATTTGTATTTGTTGTGCAAATCATCTGTTATTGCTGGATGTTCGGTATATATCGGCAAACAGAAATGCTTTGCTTTTTTTGAAACCATTAAATACGAAAATGGAACAACTGGATTGGGAAACCGAGAGGCCTTGACCTTTCTATCTACGTCCAATTCAACACCTCCAAGTTCTGCGAAAAACAAATAAGGAATACCAGCCATTGAACATGAAAATGCTCTTCCATTTCTTTGCCAAGCGTTGTTGCCAGCTGGAAGAGCGGAGCAATATTCCATGGCGAATAAAATGGATTCTGTCTTTCCCGTTATTTCTGTGATGTAGGAATCGGCTCCCTCACGGAGGATGCCACCTTGTTTTTGCAACTCCTGGGATAGATTTACGCCCCATCGTCCATGGCCCGACAATAAGTCTATTTGCAAATTGCCTAACTTGTACATCGGTAAATAAGTGGGCGATTTTGAATCCAGAATAGGATGGGCACCAAGTGCTTGTGAAATAAGCGTTAATGAGCGCTCACATTCAATGATGTTGTCACCATGAATGCGCAAATGCCTTTTCGTCATAAGGGATCAGTCTTTGAAGAGTTCAACAATGGAGACCCGAAGTCCTTCGGCGATTTTCTCTATGGTATTAAGAGTTGGTGATTTCTCACCACGTTCAATAGCACCAATATAAGTCCTGAACAAGGAGCATCTTTCAGCAAGGGCTTCTTGTGATAGCTTTTGCTTTTTTCTTAAAGCAGCGACACGTTTCCCAAAAGCAATGTTAATATTTGTGTTCATTGTCATCTATTAATTTTTTGCGAAAATACAAACACAAAAGACAACAATCAACACTCTAAAGATAGCATTTTTTTTGCTATCCTTGCCGTTTCAACTGTTCCACGAAGTCGTCGATGCGGTGAAGCTCGGCGGGGATGTCAATCTCTTGGGGACAGTGCTCCACGCAGTGGTTGCAGCCGATGCAGTGGCTGGCTTGGCGCTCGTAGGGAACCTTGTCGTCGTACCCTAGAAGGAAGTTGCGACGGTTGTGGCGGTATTCCTTGGCTTCGGGGTTGCCAGTGGGCATGACACCTTCGGTGACGAAGTAGTTGTAATGGTCAAAGATCGCTGGGATGTTGATGCCGTAAGGGCAAGGCATGCAGTAGTTGCAGGCGGTGCAGGGCACAGTCTGCAGCTTGACGAACTGTTCGGCCACCTTCATCAGGAATTCGTCCTCTTCAGGGGTGATGGGGCGCAGGGGTGAATAAGTCTCAATGTTCTGGATGAGATGCTCCATGTAGGTCATGCCGCTGAGCACCGTCAGCACATCGTCAGGGGTGCCGGCGTAGCGGAAGGCCCAGCGGGCTGCTGGTGTCTCGGGCTCGCGTTCCTTCATCTGCTTGAGGATGTGTTCGGGCTGTTTGGCCAAACGACCGCCGAGCAGGGGCTCCATGATGATTGCGGGGATGCCTCGGCGTTGCAACTCGTTGTAGAGATACGAGGAGTTGACGCCCTGTCCGTTGATCGTCGCGAAATTCCAATCCGCGTAGTTGAGCTGTATCTGGACGAAGTCCCAATGGTAACGTCCCTCGTCGTGCCAACGGAGCAGCATGTCGAAGATCTTGACGTCGCCGTGATAGGAGAAGCCGAGGTTGCGGATGCGTCCGGCGGCTTTCTGCTCCACCAGCCAGTCGAGGATGCCGTTATCCATGTAACGGGCGTTGAAGAGGCCTTCGCTGTCGAGTTCCTGGGTGTTGCCGCCGACGGAGTGGAGCAGCAGGTAGTCCACGTAGTCGGTCTGCAGCTCCTTGAGAGAGTTCTCGAACATGTTGATGGAAGCCTCGCGGCTCCAGGTAGATGGACTGAAGTTGGAGAGCTTGGTGGCGAGGTAATAGCTCTTGCGGGGATGGCGCGCCAACGCTATGCCCGTGGCGTGTTCCGACATGCCCTTGCAGTAGACGGGGGCGGTATCGATGTAGTTGACGCCATGCTCCAGGGCGTAGTCGATCTCTTGGTTCACCAACTCTTGGTCAATGAAGGAGTTGGGGTTGTCGCGCAAGGTGCCGCCTTGTTCCACGGGGAGACGCATCATGCCGTAGCCGAGCAGCGAGACGCGATCGCCGGTGTTGGGGTTGGTGCGGTAAGTCATCTCGCCTTGTCCGTCGAAGATCACGCCAGTGGGGACGATGGGTTTGTTATGGGGTTGGCAGGCGGTGAGGACCACCGAGGTCGCTGCGGCTGCTCCGCCTAGTTTTTTTATAAAGTCTCTTCTTTTCATAGTCTTAATTGTTTTAATCCTGACGGTGCATCACATGGCCTTCGACATAGATAGCGCTGAACGGTCGAGAGGGACAGAGGTTTTCGCAGGCGCCGCAGCCGATGCATTTGTTCTCGTCGACGGAGGGGATCATGACAGTTTGTCCGTTGTGGTCGTATTCCACCATCTGGATGGCTTCGGTGGGGCAGTGGCGGGCGCAGTTGCCGCAGGTGACGCCATCGGTGAGCACCACGCAGTTGTCCTTTACCCAAACGGCGTGGCCGGCATGGATGACGGTCTTTTCCTCCTTGGTGATAGGCTTGATGGCGCCTGTGGGGCATACCTGGCTGCAGCGGGTACACTCGGGACGGCAGTAGCCCGTCTCGAACGACATGGTGGGCTGCATGAAGTGCATCAGGTCGGTGGAGGGGCG
>JAGCPG010000087.1 GCA_017645245.1 Bacteroidales bacterium | reverse complement strand
ATATTCAAAGGATTCAAGCGGATAGTTCTTGTACGACGGATGACTGTGGTCGGCCATGAAAAAGAACAGCGTGTTGTCGTACCAAGGCTGTTTTTTTGCCTCTTCCATGAACATTTTCAATGCCACGTCGGTGTATTTGCCTGAGTTCACGAAGACCTTCTCCAGTTGAGGCCACTGAAGCTCCTCGAAATAGCCTTTCGGGTAATCGTAGGGCGAATGAGTGCTCACCGTAAAAATAGTTGTGAAGAACGGCTCCGGCTGGCTTGAGAAATCCTTAGCCGCCCACGGCAGCATGTCGGTATCCTGGATGCCCAGCTTGCCCTTAAGGAAATGCTCGGTCACGTCATTGCCTTCGACGATCCTATCAAACTCATTGTATCTAAGGTATGACATAATGTTTCCGTAGTTCAATTCGCCACCAAAGTAGAAGCTTGAGAAATAACCAAGGGAATCCAGCGGCCGGATGATCGACGGGATGGCGTAATACTTCTCCTGATGGTTGGTGATGGTGGTCACCGGAAGGCCAGGAAGACCGCCAAGGAATGAGGAGATGGCCTGCTGTGAACGGTTTGCGGAGGCATAGAAATTGGTGAACAGCAGTCCATCCTGCTCAAAGCTATGGAAGTTCGGCGTAATGCTCGGGTCACCGCCCAACGACTCTATCAAATCGGCCGACCAGCTCTCCAGCAGCACGATGAGAATGTTCGGACGCTCGGTTTTCAGAATGCCCACTGTGGTATCGCAATCGATTTGATGCGTCTCCTCAGTGATGGCTTTTGCCGTCTCAAAATCCATGTAGTTGAAATGCGCGTTCTCTTTCACCTTCACATCGTTCGTGATATTCTCAATAAGGTTATACGCCGGGTTCACCGTCATGATATTGACGATCTTATATTTGCTGAAATAGCCCGAACTGGTTGAAATTGGAATCTCGTTGACTCCTCCGCGAATGCCAAGGAACATCAATCCAAAAACGAACACGAAGACAACGCCATAGATAAGCGGATGAACTTTCTCGCTGTTCTTTTTATCCTTTGACGGCTCAACCCATTTGACGTACAACCAACAGAACAGGACTGTGAAGCAGGCCCAAAGTGAAACAAGGAGTACGGTCTGCTTTGTAGAGGCGGTGTTGATTACTTCAGAAGGGTTCTCTAGATACGCCAAAGCCTTGGCGCTCAGCTTGGTACCCCATTCCCCATAGATACCGATCTCACCCATCACCGCAAGGATATACACGGCGATGATGATGTAATAATACCAGCGCACCCAACGATAGCTGGTGTTTTTGTTAAAACAGGTGAAGATGAACATCAACAGCGCCGGCAAGAGAATGATATAACACGCCGTTGCAATGTCGAGGGGTATGGCTTTGAAGAAGCCGCGGATGATTTCGAAGAAGGGAACTTGGTCGACTTTCACGAGATGCCAGTAATTCACGATGAATACGATTCGCATCGTAGCAAACAGCAACAGCATGAAAATCAATATCTTAACAAGATAAAAAACGTATCTTTTCATAGTTTCAAACTTTTGCAAAAATAACAAAATAATTACTAATTTTGCATGTTTTAAAAACTTTGTCATCATGGTTAAGGAAAACCTGGAAACAGTAAGAAAAACAATCCCTTCAGGAGTTTTATTGGTTGCAGTGTCGAAGACGAAGCCTGTGGAGGACATCCAAGAGGCTTACGACGCAGGACAGCGTGCCTTCGGCGAGAACTATCCCCAAGAGATGCGCGACAAGCACGAGGTCTTGCCCAAGGACATCCAATGGCATTTCATCGGCCATTTGCAGACCAACAAGATCAAATACATCATCCCTTTCGTCACCCTCATCCACAGCATCGACACGGCCAACCTGCTTGAGGCCGTCAACAAGGAGGCCAAGAAGCACGACCGTGTGGTGGATTGCCTGCTTCAGTTCCACATTGCCCTGGAAGAAACCAAGTTCGGTCTCGACATGGATGAAGCCCGGCAGCTGCTTGACTCGGAGACATTCAAACAGATGGAAAACATCCGCATCTGCGGCGTGATGGGCATGGGCACTTTCACCGAAGACATGAATGAAGTTCGCAAGGAGTTCAAGCTCCTGAAGTCCTATTTTGAGACCTTAAAGAAGGATTATTTCGCCGACCAGCCTCAATTCAAGGAGATCTCCATGGGCATGTCGGAGGACTATCCGATCGCCATTGAAGAGGGAGCCACTTTGATCAGGGTTGGAAGCAAGATTTTTGGACCGAGAGTTTACAACAAGAGGTGAGAGGTGAAAAGTGAGAGGTGAGAGGTTATGGCAATTCCAATTTTGTTATTGATTGTCGGTTTTGTCGCCTTGATTGTGGGGGCGAATTGGCTTGTTGACGGCGCCACCAGTGTCGGCATCCGCGCCAAGCTGTCGCCCTTGATCATCGGTCTGACCATCGTGGCCTTCGGCACCTCCTTGCCTGAGTTGATCATCAACGTGTTCTCGTGCATCAAAGGCAGCTCGGGACTGGCTATCGGCAACATCGTGGGAAGCAACATCATGAACATCCTGCTCATCCTCGGCGTGGCCTCCATCATCTACCCCATCGACGTGAGTCGCATCTCCATCCGGAGAGACATCCCCGCGGGTTTTGTGGCCACCGCCGCCTTGTTTTTGATGGCCAACGACTTCTTTATAGGAGGCAGCCATACCATCATGTGGATCGAGGGACTGGCGTTGTTGCTGATGGCGGCAGGCTATCTCTACCTTACCATGCTTAAGAACGAATCACCCAGCACCGAGGTGGAGGCCGTACAAATCCCCATGCCTTGGGGTAAAACCATATTGTTTCTGGTGTTGGGCGTCGTCGGGCTGTATGTTGGCGGCGAGCTGGTCTCCAACAACGCCCAGCTCATCGCCAAAGCCTGGGGCATGAGCGAAGCCATGATCGGCCTGACAGTGGTCGCCATGGCCACTTCGTTGCCCGAACTGATCACCTCCATCGTGGCAGCCACCAAAAAGAACTCAGGCATCGCCATCGGCAACGTCCTGGGTTCCAATATCTTGAATATCTTTGTGGTTTTGGGCATCAGCGGCTTGATCACTCCGCTGCAGTTCGACACCCAGATGAACATCACGCTGGGCTTCCTGTTTCTCGCCAACACGCTTCTGTTGCTCTTCGTTTTTACGGGAAAAGGCAGGAAGCTGTCCCGTTTCGAGGGGTTTTTGATGCTTCTTGCCTTTTCGGGTTTTATGGCCTATACCATCCTGGCGCGTTAGTCGGCCAGTTGGAAGGCGGTCTTCACGGCCTCGTAGTCGCTGTAGTTCACGTCACTGCGTGATTGGTAGTAGCTGGCTTCGATGGCAACGATTTTAAAAGCGTGGGTATCAGGTTGCACCTTCCAGAAGTCACTTTGAGTCCAATACAGCGTTACCGCTCCATCATTACGGGTGGCCACCTCGAGTGATGCCTCGGCAATGATGTCGCCATCTTCATAGTAATAGGTCAAAGGCAATTGCGACCAAGCACCGTTGACATCCATATAGACGAGCACCGCACCGTGGTCGAACACGTTCTGGGTGATGTTCGGATAATCGATGATCACCCAATACTGGCCTCTTGGATTGCCATCGTTGTCAACATAGAATTGATCCCATGTCCAATCATTGGGATAAACTGTCACAGTGGATGAAGCCACATTGGCGTTCCCATCGTTGCCGTCGTGTCCCGCAGGGCCTTGGGGTCCCCTGCATGATGCCATGGCGACCATTGCCAACAGTGCCATGCAAATAAGCTTTACCTTTTTCATTGTATTATGTTTTTATGATTTATTATCCTTTTGCCCGCAAAACTACAATAATTGAACCAAAAAACGTATCTTTGCCAAGTTTTTTTTGATCGCATGAAAAACAAAGGCTTTCTTCCCCATCTCACCGCTTTGATCGCCATGATCATCTGGGGAGGATCGTATGTTTGGTCGACGCAGGTGTTCCAGTATCTGAAGCCTGGCACGACCATCCTGTTGCGGCTGATCCTTTCGAGCGCGATCCTCTTTTTAGCGATGGTTTTGCTGAGGAAGATCGAAAAGATCGAACGGAGCGACATCAAGCTGTTTTTCATCGCGGCCTTTTTCGAGCCATTCCTATATTTTATAGGTGAGAGCTATGGGTTGCTTCGGGTCTCCCCCACCATTTGCTCGGCCATCGTGGCCACCATCCCATTGTTTGCCCCCATCGCGGCCTTCTTCATGCTGAAGGAACGCATCAGCGCGATGAACATCGTAGGCTTGATTGTTTCGTTCTTTGGTGTGCTGCTGATGCTTTTCAACAGGAATCTGGAACTGACGGCTTCGGTCAGCGGACTGCTGTTCATCTTCATGGCGGTGGTGGTGGCGGTGTTTTACAGCGTAGCCTTGAAGAAACTTGCCGACAAATACAACGCCCTGACGGTGGTGGGCACGGTCAACTCGATCGGCATCCTCTACTTCATCCCCTTTGTGCTGCTGCTTGAGCGCAACTCGCTGGGATCGCTGCTTCCGGTGAGCAATTACCTAGTACCACTGCTGCTGTTGGCGGTACTGGCCAGTTCCCTCTCCTACGTGCTTTACACCTATTCCGTCAGCCAACTTGGCGTGGCGCGGTCGAATGTCTACACCAACACGATCCCGGTTTTTACCGCTGGGTTCAGCTATTTCCTTATCCATGAGGAGATTACACTGTTCAAGATGATCGGTATCGTGATCGTCATTTTAGGATTGATCTTATCCCAGATAAAAACCAAAAACGCATGATTACCAGTAAAACCAACCCGAAGATCAAGAACCTGGTCCGTTTGCAGAAGGCCTCGGAGCGTCGTGAGCAGGGTCGCATCCTCATCGAAGGACAGCGTGAGATCGAGCGCGCCCAGCAGTGTGGGTTTGAGATCGAACAGCTTTACGTATGCGAGTCGCTTTTACGGGAGCCGTTAAGGATTAAAGCAGCGTTTACAGAGACTGTTACCAAGGAAGTTTTCGAGAAAATCGCCTACCGTGAAGGCAGTGATGGATTGCTTGCGGTGGCCATTCCTAAATACAAGAACCTCAGCGAGTTCAAGCCTCGAAAAGACGCCTTGGTCATCGTGTTGGAGACCGTGGAGAAACCTGGAAACCTTGGCGCCGTGATGCGTACCGCCGATGCCGCTGGCGTGGATGCCGTCATCGTGGCCGATCCCGCCACCGACCTTTTCAATCCCAACGCCATCCGAGCCAGTATCGGCTGCATCTTCAGCGTTCCCGTTTATGCCTGCTCCACCGAGGAATGTATCAGCTGGCTGAAAAAGAACGGCATCACCATCTATTGCACCTATTTGAAGGCTTCCATCGACTATCTGGATGCCGACTTCACGAAGGCTTCCGCCCTAGTGATGGGCACTGAAGCGACAGGCATCTCCCAAGCCTGGGTGGATGCCGCCGACCAAAACATCATCATCCCCATGAACGGCATCGCCGACTCACTTAATGTGTCGGTGACCACGGCGATTGTCACTTTTGAAGCGGTCAGGCAACGCAGAAATCCCTAAAAACCTCCCACCTCTCAACTCTCACCTCTCAATTCTCACCTTCACGAACACCGGATAGTGGTCCGAAGGATTCCGTCGGTCATAGTTATCAAACGAAATCTCCTGCGGGGCATCGGAGGCTTTGAGTGTTTCATCAGTGTCGTCGGGAGTCCAGTAGCTGTTGGTCAGCACACCGTAGGCATCTACCTGCAGCTCAGGTGAGACAAAGACGTGATCGATGCGGCTGGTGGTGAAATAATTGGTCTTGAAGGCATTGAAAGTGCCATTCTCCGCGAAGCGGACCCGGGCGGCATTGTAGGAATCCTTCAGCAAGCCTGACTTGGTGAAGATGGTGTAGATCTCGTCAGTTTGATCCACGTTGAAATCGCCGGTGAGGATGACAGGAGCGCCTTGGGCGATCTCACGGATGCGAGCCACCACCAGCTTGGCCGCCTCACGACGCGCCACCACGCCCACGTGATCCATGTGGAGGTTGAAATAATAGAAGGTGGTCTCCTTCTTCTTCGAACCAAGACCAAAAAGCCCGCGGTGCTGCATGTAGTCAGGGACGATCACCGAGAACTTCCCCCAAGTGCAGATGCGGATGCAGACGGCATCCCAGCCCAGACCGGGTTTCTCAGGCGTCTCGCTCAGCCAGAAGTCGCCATGGTCAAGCAGTCTCAACTTGTTTTTTTTGTAGAAAATAGCCTCATGTTCACCCGCACGCTTTCCGTCGTCACGGCCAATGCCGATATAATCGTAGCCGTCAAGGGCTTTCTTCATGTCCTGGAGCTGGGAATAAAGCACTTCCTGTGCCCCGAAGATATCAGGCGCCATGAAATTCATCTGATCGCAGATCACCTGGCAACGTTTGCTCCAAACCTCGCCTTTGATGCTGTCATTGGCGTTTTTGTAGCGGATGTTGTAGGAGCCCACAAGGAGTTGCTGGGCAGAGAGCTGGAGTGAAGCCAAAAGGATGGCAAACAAGAGGAATCTTTTCATTACTTAACAATTTGAGATATGCAAATATACAAAAAAACACAATCAAACCTAATTAATTGCGTACTTTATTCCTCTTATAATGCGGCGCCACCACGATCACAAAGAAGATGAGGGATATCAACACTGAGCCGGAAGCCACCAGGTATGCCGTGGAGAATGAGAAATGCTCCGCCAACAAGCCACCGGAAAAAATGCCGATGCCGAGACCTAAATCCCAGGAAGTCAGATAAGTGGAGGTGGCGGTTCCACGCTGGGCGTTAGTGGCCAGGTTGATGAACAGGGCGTTGAAAGAGGGAAACGCTGCACCGAAACCCAACCCACAGCAAAGGGCAATCAACAGAAAGGCTATTACGGTGAAATCACTGCCAAGAACGTTGACATAATGGCAAAGACCCAGTCCCAACAAGGCAAACACTGTGATACCCAAACCCAAAGCAATGGTTTTGGTAACCTTGCCGCGATCAACCATCTTACCGGCAAAAAGACGGGATATGATCAGACCGATGGCATAAACCGTGAAGAACAAGCCGCTGCTGATGGTCAATTCCATCTCTTTGGCATACAAGGCGATATAATTGGAAATCTGCCCATAGGCAAAAGCCAGTAACAAGAAAGAAACGCCTGCCAACAGACCCTTAATGAGGATGAAACGGTCCAATGAGATCGGCGGTCGCTTCACTGGAGGGCGCACCTTGGTTTGGATGCGGGAGGCAAAAATCGCCGCCAGGAAACTGCATCCCATACATCCCATGAAGATCGCGTTGAAACTGAGATGCTCATACACTAACAGTCCAACCATCGGTCCGACAGCCATGGCGATGTTGTTGGCCACACCATAATAGCCGATGCCCTCGCCTCGATGCTCCGATGGTACCACATCGATGACCAAGGTGTTGCCTCCTACCGAGGTCAGGCCAAAAGCCAAACCATGGACTACACGGATGATGATCAACATGGTGATCGTTGTAGCGAAAGGATAGCCGCAAAAAATGGCAGTAAACAGCGACAATGCTAGCAAATACAAGGGTTTGCGCTTAAAGGTATCCATCATGTAACCCGAGAAGGGTCGCACCACCAAGGTCGCCAAAGTGTAGCACGAAATCACCGTGCCGATGACTGCGTTGCCTGCCTGGTATTGCTCGATGATGAAGAATGGCAATACTGGCAACAAAAGATAGAAAGAAAAGAAAAACAGGAAGTTAGCCGCGCATAAACACAGATAATTCTTATTGAACAGTTTTTCTTCCATAAAAGCGTTCTTCTTTTCGTGCGCAAAATTAACAAAGAAGTGGTTACTGTTAAATAAGATTTTCGTATTTTTGCCGTACTGAGATACAAGCATGGAACTATTGGATTTGTACGACAGCGACTTGAGGCCCACAGGTCAGACTGTGGAGCGCGGACAGCTTGTTCCACAGGGACTTATGATTCCCATCGTGGCCGTGTTCATCCATAACAACGAGGGCAAGTACCTGATTCAAAAGGTATCGGAATCGAAGGGCGGCTACTTTGCCACCACGGCGGGACACGTGAAGTCGGGCGAGATGGACTTCACCATCTCCATGTTGCGCGAGTTGAAAGAGGAACTGGGACTCTCCGTTACCAAAAGCGAACTTAAATTACTCAGAATCAGGAGATACGGATACAAATTCACCTTGCTTTACATGCTCAAGAGCAACGTCCCCGTGGAGATGTTACGTCTCCAGAAGGAAGAAGTGGAATCGGTACACTGGCTAAGCCGTGAGGAGATCGAAAAACTCTGCGAAGAGGGGAAGTTCAACAAAATCCACTATCAACTCCTTCTTGATTGTGAGGAACGGCTGACTTCGTTGCATTTGAAAGATAAAAGATAAAAGATAAAAGATAAGAGTTAAAAGATAAAAGCTAACAGTACAATTATGATCGCAAAAGAATTATTGAATCCCAAAAGCATCGTTATCTGCGGTGCTTCAAGTGACGTACATAAACCTGGCGGAAAATCGCTGAAAAACCTCTTGGAGAGCCCCTTCAAAGGTCAAATTTACGCCGTCAACCCCAAAGAGACCGAGGTGCAAGGCGTGAAGTGCTATGCCAAGGTGGACGACCTGCCGCAGGTGGACTGCGCGCTCTTGTGCATCGCCGCCAAGTTCTGTGCCCAAACCGTTGACGTGCTGGCCAAGGAAAAGGGCTGCAAGGGCTTTATCATCATCAGCGCCGGCTTCTCAGAGGAGAGCCACGAGGGCGCTGAGATCGAGAAGCATATCGTCGATACCATCAACAGCGTGGGCGGTAGCTTGATCGGCCCCAACTGCACCGGTTTCCTCAACGTGAACTATGCCGGCTGCTTCGACACCCCCATCCCGAAGCTGGATCCCAAGGGTGTGGACTTCATCACCGGTTCAGGCGCCACGGCCGTGTTCATCAAGGAATACGGTATGAGCAACGGCCTGAAGTTCAACAGCGTGTGGGCTGTGGGCAACAGCGCCCAGCTGGGCATCGAGGACGTTCTCGAACATTTGGACGAGACCTTCGACCCCGTGAAGTCGTCGCATGTCATCATGCTTTACATGGAAAAGATCGGCGACCCGCAAAGGTTGCTCAAGCACAGCCGTAGCCTCATCAACAAGGGTTGCCACATCGCCGCCATCAAGAGCGGCAATAGCGCTGCCGGCTCACGTGCCGCTTCTTCTCATACTGGCGCTTTGGCCACCAGTGACGCCGCCGTCGACGCCCTGTTCCGCAAGGCTGGCATCGTGCGCTGCCACAACCGTCAGGAGTTGACCACTGTTTGCGGCGTGTTCATGCATCCCGAAATCAAAGGCAAGCGCTGCGCCGTGATCACCCACGCTGGCGGTCCTGCCGTAATGCTCACTGACGTTTTGTCGAACGGCGGTCTGGAAGTGCCTTCACTGAAGGAGCATCCGGCCAGCCCTGCCCTGCTCGCCAAGCTTTTCGGAGGTTCCTCGGTGGGCAACCCCATCGACTTCCTCGCCACTGGCACTGCCGAACAGTTGGGCTACATCATCGACACCGTGGAGAACGAGTACGATGAAATTGACTTCTCCGTGGTCATCTTCGGTTCCCCCGGACTGTTCAGCAACAAGGAGGTCTACGACCTGCTCGACGAGAAGATGAAGACCTGCAAGAAGCCCATCTTCCCCGTGCTGCCTTCCATCATCAACGTGAAGGACGAGATCGAGGACTTCATCGCCAAGGGCCGCATCAACTTCCCCGAGGAATGTGTGCTGGGCAACGCTATATGCAAGGTCTACAACACCCCGAAACCACAACCTGAGCATGTGGAACTGCCCAAGGTTGACGTGGCTCGCATCCGCAAGACCATCGACCGTTGCAAGTCTGGCTATCTGGAGATTGCCGATTACAACGAGCTGCTCGACGCCGCTGGCATCAGCCGCAAGAAATCAGTAGAAGTCTCCAAGAAAGAAGACGCCTTGGCCTTTGCTAAAGAAGTCGGTTGCTCGAAGGATGTTCCGCTGGTGATGAAGGTCGTCGGCCCGCTCCACAAGAGCGACGTGGGCGGCGTGACCCTCGGCGTGAAAGACTTGGACACCGTGGCCAAGGAGTTTGACCGCCTCATTGTCATCCCCGAGACCTACGCCGTGGAGATGTACCCGATGCTTGACGGTATCGACGTCTACATTGGCGCCATCAAGGATGCCAAGTTCGGCCATCAGATCTTCTTCGGTTTAGGCGGCATCTTCATTGAGGTCCTGAAAGACGTTCAATCAGCTTTGGCTCCCATTACTGCCGACGAAGCCAAGGAAATGCTCAAGCAGCTTAAGGGCTATAAGATCCTGCAAGGTGTCCGTGGTCAGGAGGGCGTCAACATCGACCTTTATGCCGACCAAGTGGCTCGCGTGAGCGCCTTGGTGCAGGCCGCTCCCGAGATCGCTGAGATGGACCTCAACCCGCTGCTCGGCAACCCGCGTTATGTGACCGCCGTCGACGCCCGTATCAGAATCGAAAAATAAGACGTTATGATTACCAGCCGTTCCCTCATCTACCTGATCTACGCCGCCTTGGTGCTGTTCACCTTTTTCGGCGACCGGCTTCTGAAGAAGACCGACAAGCAATCGCGCACCCTGGGCTACCTGATCTGCATCATCGGCGACTTGGGCATCCTGGGTTACGGACTCTGGCTCTATTTCAAATACAAGGAAACCAATTACGAGATTGCCTCCCAAACGGGATTCGTGCTGGGAGGCATCCTCTTTGGCGTTTGCGTGCTCTGCCTCTTGGGTAGGTATTGGCAGAACAAGGAAATTGACAAACGAAGAAAACAAGATCAAGAAGAATCATGAAAAAAGCGGATTTCATCACTTTGATCATCGTGGCCGCCGTCGTTTGCGGCTTCGCCTTCATCCCTGGAGCTTGGGACTGGTTCAATAACACCACCCGCGCCCACGGCCTGCTGATGAGCTTCTTCAAGTTCGCCATCCTCGGCACCTTCGGTGAGATGTTGGCCTTGCGCATCCGAGAGGGAATGTATATCAAGAAAGGTTTCGGGCTGTTACCCAAGATGTTGATCTGGGGCGTGTTGGGCGTTGTCATCGCCTCCGCCATGACCATCTTCAAGAGCGGCACCTTGGCCTTGTTGGACGGAGGATTCCACCTCAATGGGAGAGCCGCCGAGTGTTTCAAAGCCGATCTCAACTGGGGTAAAGTGGGCGTCGCTTTGTGCATCAGCGTGCTCATGAACACCCTGTTCGCCCCTGTCTTCATGACCTTCCACAAGATCACCGACATCCACATCGCCGAGACCGGCGGGTCGCTAAAAGGCTTTTTCGGCAGCCCCCTGAAAATCCGCGAGACCCTTTCAAAGAAGATCAACTGGGATATCCAATACGGCTTTGTCTTCGCCAAGACCATCCCGCTGTTCTGGTATCCCGCCCATACCATCACCTTCCTGCTCCCCCCTACCCTTCAGGTGCTGTTTGCCGCTTTCCTCGGCGTGGCTTTGGGCGTCATTTTGAGTATCAAGAAATAAACACCAACCGATATGAAAACCTACAAGTTTTTTAGAGGTCTGCTGAAAGCTTCGGCGTTTGCCACTGTAATGTTCGTGATGCAGGCTTGCTACGGCGCTCCGCACGACCCCTACATGGCCGAGGACGATTACGAGGAAGTGGACGACACCGTCCAAGAGCCTGAACAAGACACACTTAGGGAGATCGAAGCGGAATAGTCCATGCTTCAGGCCTTCCATAATTATTTCCGTAAGAAGGAGACTCAGCTTCATGAGCTGAACTATCTTTTTTGGGAGTGCACCCAACGCTGCAACCTCAATTGCAGGCACTGCGGATCGGATTGCACGGCCTCCTCTTTGTTTAAAGACATGCCTTTCGAGGACTTCCTGAAGGCCATCCAACCCCTTGAAACTCGATTCAAACGCAATTCCATCATGGTGGTCATCACCGGTGGAGAGCCTTTGGTGCGCAAGGATTTGGCCGACTGCGGGCGACAGCTGCGGCAGCATGGCTTCCCCTGGGGCATCGTCAGCAACGGTTGGGCTTACGACGAGGAAAGGCACAAAGAACTAATGAAAGCTGGATTGTGCAGCGTCACCTTCAGTTTGGATGGCTTGCGTGAGACCCACGACGCCTTCCGCAAACGCCAAGGTAGCTTCGACCATGCCTTGAACGCCATTGATCTTGTAGCCAACGAGCAAAGAAAAATTGCCTACGACGTGGTAACTTGTGTCAGTCCAATGAATCTGGATGAGCTGGAAGACTTGAAAAAACTGCTCATCGAGCATCATGTGAAGGCATGGCGATTTTTCACCATTGAGCCCATTGGCCGCGCCGCCGAAGATCCAAACCTACAGCTCAACAATGAACAATTCAAGCAGCTGTTGGACTTCATCGTCGCCACCCGAAAGGAAGGCAAGATCGACGCCAAATTCAGCTGCGAGGCCTACGTCGGGCCCTACGAACGCAAAGTCCGCGATTGGTTTTACTTCTGCCGCGCCGGCATCACTATCGGATCCATTCTCGTGGACGGCTCCATTTCCGCCTGCCCCAACATCGACCGACGCTTTGCCCAAGGCAACATCTATCAGGACGATTTCCTTGACGTTTGGGAAAACCGATTCCAAATCTTCCGTGACCGTAATTGGATGAAAACAGGCATCTGCAAGGATTGCAAGGTCTTTAAAAACTGCCTCGGCGGCGCCATGCACTTGCATCGAAAAGACTCCGAAGGCATCCTAATGTGCCACTATCGGAAGATAGAAAAAAAGGGCTAGAAAAAAAATTTCAAAAAAAATCGCATTTTTTCTTGACAATATCAAAATTAGTCGTACTTTTGCAGTGTACTACTTCACTAACACACTACAGAATTACAATCTTAAAACTAAATAATATGATAGAAATCAAGAACTTAGACTTCGGTTACAAGAATCAGAACGTCTTCAAGAACATCAGCCTGAACTTTGAAAAAGGCAACATTTACGGATTATTGGGTGAAAACGGCGTGGGCAAGACCACCCTTTTGAAGCTCATCAGCGGACTGCAAAAACCCACCGCGGGCGAGTGCACTGTGGACGAGGTGGCTCCTTTCAACCGCTGGCCCGAGACCCTGCAGAAGATCTTCTTCATTTCGGAAGACTTCGCCATCCCCGAGGGCACACCTATTAATAATGTAAAGGAATTGGCTCCCTTCTACCCCAACTTCAACGAAGCCCAATTCATAGAACTCTGCAAGGAAATGGAGGTTGATCCTACCCGCAAATACGCAGAGCTCTCCTTCGGTCAGCAAAAGAAGTGCTTGATCGCCACCGCTTTGGCATTGAACACCGACTACCTGCTGTTGGATGAGCCTACCAACGGCTTGGACATCCCCTCCAAGACCCTCTTCCGTCAGGTCATCGCCAAGCACTCCAACGAGAACCGCACCATCATCATCTCCACCCATCAAGTGAAGGATGTGGAAAACCTGATCGATCCCATCATCATCCTCGACCACGACGAGGTACTACTGAAGGCCACCTTCCGCGCCATCACCGACAAGCTCTACTTCGACTATGGCACTGAAAAGGACGACACCGCCCTTTACAGTGAGATGATCCCCGGCGGCTACGTCAACGTGACCCGCAATCCCGAGGGTGTCGACAGCAAGGTAAGCGTGGAGATCCTCTTCAACACCGTGATGAAAAACAAGGAAACCATCAAGCAAATCTTTGGTTGAGAAAGGGTTAGGTTATGAATAACAAATTCAGTTTCGATCGTTTCGGTCAGGTGCTGGCGAAGGACTGGAAGAACTACTTCCGAAACTTTGGCATCTCGCTGATCGTGTGGAGTTGCATTCCCGTCTTAGGCTGGATCACAACCCTGATCTTCGACTTCACCATGACAATGGAATCAAGAATCACCGCCATCGGCATCTTGGTCTATTCCGTGTTGATCTTCGTTCCTTCCAAGGTCTATGGCAAAGCCAACCTCTCACGCGACGGTGTCAGCTTTGCCATTTTACCCGCCACGAATGTCGAGAAGTTCTTCAGCATGTTGATTTACTGCTCCATCCTCACCCCAATTCTCGTAGGCTTGGGAAGCTGGGCTGTGGATACCCTCCTCTCACTGATGCCTTTCGGTGGATTCGAAGGATTTGTTGCACTCCCTAAGAGCCATCTTGGATCACAATTGGCAGCCATCGCTTGCTCGATACTGCTATTTTCATCGATCTTCCTGTTCGGCAACATGATCTTCAAGAAACGCAAAGCCGGCAAGACCATTGCTTGGGGCATGCTCATCCTCTTCGTCGTCACCATGGCATTGCAATTGTGCAACTTCTGGGAAGCCTTTGTCCGCTGGGAATGTTATGGCATTTCGAACCCAGAAATCCTT
>JAGCPG010000086.1 GCA_017645245.1 Bacteroidales bacterium | reverse complement strand
TCCTCGGGAGTAGCCACGATGGGCTTCTCGATGAAGACATGACGACGACGTTGCAAGGCCTTGGAGGCACACTCGAAATGCTGTACCGTGGGCGTCACGATGTCGACCACCTCCACGGCGTCGATCAGCGCCTCGACGGTGGCGAAACAACGCACGCCGAGCTCCTCCTCCACCGCCTTGGCTGTGGCGGCATCGGGATCATAAAAGCCCACCAACTCATAACGTTCAATCTGCTTGATGCATTTGATATGGATCTTGCCCAGATGACCGGCTCCTAAAACACCTATTTTCAACATAAGACTAAATTTGTGCAAAGATAGGTAAAATGCTGGAAAAAGTGTGTAACTTTGCCTCGTAAAATGAAGATCGCAGAGGATAATTACCGGCACAAGGGCATGAGGCAGCAACTGGTGAACCAGTTGCGGAGCGCTGGTTTCAGCGACGAGCGGGTGCTTTCGGCTATCAACGAGGTGCCGCGCCACGTCTTCCTCGACTCATCCTTCGTTGAGTTCGCCTACACCGACCAGCCCTTTGCCATTGGCGCTGGACAGACCATCTCCCAACCTTCAACGGTGGCCTTCCAGACCACTCTCCTGAATGTGGAACGCGGCATGAAAGTGCTGGAGATAGGCACAGGATCGGGCTATCAGGCCTGTGTGCTGGCCGCCTTGGGTGCCAAGGTGTTCAGCATTGAGCGGCAACGCAACCTTTATTTCCGAACCAAGGAGATTTTGGAACAACTCCCCTACCGCGTCAAGACTTTCCTCGGCGACGGCTACGAGGGACTGGACACCTACAAGCCTTTTGACCGTGTCATCATCACCGCAGGCGCACCTTTCATCCCACCGAAGCTCATCGATCAGATGAAACCCAATGGCATCATGGTCATCCCCATGGACAATGCCAATGGCGACGGCCAGATCATGTTACGGATCACCAAAAACGCTGACGGCAGCTTGTCCCGTGAGGAATTCGGCGATTTCAAATTTGTGCCGATGCTCACTGGAACAGCGAGTGATTAAGTTGGGAGTTGGAAGTTGGGCTCCAAACTATTTAAAGATTCCTCCCAAAAGCGAACGGAAAATCGACTTACCCAGCTGCCTTCCGAAGGTGGTTGCCGTGGTGTTGATGGCCTTTTCGGCGGCTTTCCTTGTGGTAGACTTCTTCGTGCTTGACTTTGTGCTCGATGACTTGGCTGATCTGGTCAGCTTGTCTTTGTCGTTGACTTTTTCCTTGCGCTTGGCTTCCTCTTCAGCTTCCTTCTGGGCACGTTTCTCGGCTTGTTGCTGCTCGGCCACCAGCACCTCGTAGGCGCTCTCGCGGTCGAAGCTCTTGTCGTAGGTGCCATAGAGGCGCGACTGACGGATCAGAGTCCGGCGCTCGTCATCAGTGATAGCACCGATCTGGCTCAGCGGGAAGAGGATCTTGGCACGTTCCACAATGGAAGGAGCGCCTTTCTCATCCAGGAATGACACCAAGGCTTCGCCGGTACCCAGCTCGAGGATGGCGTTCTCGGTGTTGAACGCAGGGTTGGTGCGGAAGGTCTGGGCTGCTGCCTTCACGGCCTTCTGTTCCTTGGGAGTATAAGCTCTCAAACCATGCAGGATACGGTTGCCCAGCTGGCCTGCGATAGCATCCGGAATGTCGTCCGGACTCTGGGTGACGAAGTACACGCCCACACCCTTGGAACGGACCAAGCGAATCACCTGTTCGATCTTATCGACCAGCGCCTTCGAGGTGTCCTTGAAGAGCATGTGGGCCTCATCGAAGAAGAAGATCAGCTTGGGCAACTCCTGATCGCCCACTTCGGGCAGCTGGGTGTAGAGCTCGCTCAGCAGCCACAGCAAGAAGGTGCTGTAAAGCTTGGGATTCAGCATGAGCTTGTCGGCAGCCAGCACGTTCATCACGCCTTGGCCATTCTCGGTCTGGAGGAAGTCGTAAACGTTGAAGGCAGGCTCACCGAAGAACTGCTCGGCACCCTCGGCCTCCAAGGCCAGCAAGGCACGCTGGATGGCACCCACGCTCATTGAGGTGATGGTGCCATAGGTGGTGGTGAACTCCTTAGCGTTCTTGGCCACATAGTCGAGCATCAAGCGCAAGTCCTTCATGTCAATGAGCAACAGCCCGCGGTCGTCGGCGATCTTGAACACGATGTTGAGGACACCGGTCTGGGTTTCGTTAAGACCGAGGAGTCGCGACAGCAGCTGCGGCCCCATGTCGGAGATGGTGGCACGTAGCGGATGACCCTGCTCGCCGAACACGTCGAAGAAACGCGTCGGACACCCTTTGAACTGGGGATTCTCAATGCCAAACTCAGGGCAGCGCTTCTCGATGAAGCCGCTCATCTTACCTGTTTGGCTGATACCGCTGAGGTCGCCTTTCATGTCAGCCATGAAACAAGGCACACCGGCCTGGCTGAACGATTCAGCGATGACCTGCAAGGTGACGGTCTTACCCGTTCCTGTGGCACCCGCGATCAAACCGTGACGGTTGGCCATCTTTCCCACCATGTAAAGCGGTCCGTTATCGCAATGTGCAATATAAAATTGTTTTTCTTCTGTAAACATAACTATTTATTTATTTTAAATCTTAAATACTTGATTGTTAAGCCTTGGTCGAGCCACATCTGTTCATAAAAGGTGCGGATCGTCTTGACTTCGAGGGCATCGGTATTGGCATAGAGGTCATCGGAGGCATACAATAGCGGAAGCCCTTGTTTCTCAATGACTTCATGTAGGGTAAACTCATACATGATGGGACTGTCGGTCTTGAGGTTGAGGATGCCTTCCGGCTTGACGATCTTGCGGTAACGCTGCAGGAACTCAGGCGAGGTAAGCCTATGCCTGGCGTTGCGTTCGCCCTCGCCTGGATGGGGATCGGGGAAGGTAACCCAGATTTCGTCGACCTCGTCGGGACCGAAGAAATGCTCGATCTGGTCGATGCGGGCACGGATGAAGGCCACATTAGGCAGTCCTTCTTCACGGGCTTGCGTCAGGCCGCGCCACATACGGGCACCCTTGATGTCAATACCTATATAATTGATGTCGCGATGCGCCCTGGCCAATCCCACAGTGTATTCGCCCTTACCGCAACCCAACTCTAGCACAATGGGGTTGTTGTTGTGGAAGAAGTCGGCGCGCCAACGGCCCTGCAAGGGGAATCCCTCGGCCATGATGCGCTCGTAGGAATATTGGAACAGGTTGTCGAACGACTTGTTCTCCTCGAATTTCTGCAATTTGTTTTTCTTGCTCATGGGTCTATTATTTGTTTAGGATCCATGCCTTGGGACAGGTTTGCCACACTCGAGGCAAGTCGGCCTTGGCCTCCTGCGTGGTGGCGTATTGACCATAACACACGTAAAACATGCTGCCCCGTTTCATGACGAAGACATCGGCAAAACCTTTCTCCTTCTCCTCATCGGCCATTTTTGCGGCGTTCAGCTCGACTGAGAAACAGCCTCCGATGATAAACACTTTCTTATCAGCCGGAGGAACGACCACCTCCACAGGAGGCAAGGGCTCCTCAACGGTATCCACTAGAGGCGCTTCAACAGTATCCATGGAGATTTCCAAAGTATCGTTAAGAACCTCTATGGTGTCTCGGGTTGTTTCCAAAGTATCTTTTTCGACGACAACGGTCGGGACGATCGGCTTGGGCTCCGGCTCGGGCTCCACTGACCTGAAGTAGAAATACCACAGCGCCACCCCACCGGCAATCAAAAGGAGCAACAACAGCCAAATCCACCATTTTCCATGATGATCGTCGTCATGCTTAATATCCACCGTCATTGGGGTGTTAAGATCCTTGATCTGCTGGGACACCTGCTCTTTCCAATTGCTTTGATTGCCCGTATGGATCGGGGTTGGTTGCAGATCCTCGAGACCGAAGGCATCGCCGTTGAAATTATTTGACTCAACAGGGCTGAAAACCAGCTCCTGGTCGCCGTTGAGCGAAAGCTCACCCACCTCGGGGATGTTCACGGTTTCGCCCGCTTTGAGTTTGGCAAAGCAGTCCGTCACGAACTCCACCACCAATTGTCTTGCAGCAGCTTCATCCATGCCTTCTAGGGCTATCAGATGATCCACGATGAGATCATTGTCTTCGCGTCGCTGGGGGTCAAAGCTGAGCGTCGCCGTCGGCTTCTCGAACTGGTTGGTGATCACGTTGACCTTGGCGCCTTCAGCTTGGCACAGAAAAGCACCCAAACCAGGCACGATCACCACGTGATGGTCGTAAAACAATGCTGATATGGCGTTGGCGACACGGATCATTGGCACAGTTCTTTAGGGATGTTCAACAGGTCCTGTGGGGTGTCGATGGCAATGGTGTCATGGGCCTCAGTCACGGCCACCCGGATGCGCAAGCCGTTTTCGAGCCAGCGCAGTTGTTCGAGGCTCTCGGCCCGCTCCAGTCGGCCCATGGGCAGGGCGGCAATGGCACGGAGCATGTCGGCCTTGTAGGCATAGATGCCGATATGCAGGTAATACTCGGTCTTCTCAAACCACTCGGACCGATCCACTCCCCTCACGTAAGGCAGAGGATGACGGCTGAAATACAGGGCGTTGCCCTCATGGTCGAACACCACCTTGACGGCGTTGGGATTGTCGACCCGAGCAGGGTCGGTAATGCGTTTGGCAAGCGTAGCCAAGCATGTGTCGTCACGCCTGATCAATTCTGCCACTTGGTCGATCTGACGAGGGTCGATGAAAGGCTCGTCGCCTTGGATGTTGACCACGGCATCGTAGCCATCGCCCACCAAGTCAAGGGCTTCGCGACAACGGTCGGTGCCGCTCTGATGGTCGGAACGGGTCATCACGGCCTTGCCGCCAAAACGCAGCACCTCGTCGAAAATACGCTGGTCGTCGGTGGCCACCACAACGGCGTCAAGCGACGACTTCAGGACCTGCTGATAGGTCCTTTGGATCATCGTCTTCGTCCCGATCATAGCCAAAGGCTTGCCAGGAAAACGGGTGGAGCCGTAACGTGCGGGTATAATGCCAATGACTTTCATCAGAACAGGCCGTTCAATGAGGCTTCAATCTTCTCCACAATGGTACCCAGATCTTCGGGTTTCTCGAGTTCGAGCCCGTCGCTCTCAATGATGAGCAGCTTACCTTCCTTGTAACCGCTGATCCACTCCTCGTAACGCTCGTTGAGGTTGCTGAGGTAGTCAAGACGGATGGACTGCTCGTAGTCGCGGTTGCGCTTGGCGATTTGGCGCATCAGCGTAGGCACCGAGGCACGCAGGTAAATGAGCAGGTCGGGTGCCTGGAGGAACTTTGACATCAGGTCGAACAGCGAGCGGTAGTTCTCGAAGTCGCGCGACTCCATCAGGCCCATCGAATAAAGGTTGGGTGCGAAGATCATGGCATCCTCGTAGATGGTGCGGTCCTGGATGACGTCCTTGCCGCTGTTGCGGATGTCGATCACCTGACGGAAACGGCTGTTGAGGAAAAAGATCTGGATGTTGAACGACCAGCGTTGCATGTCCTCATAGAAGCTGTCCAGATAAGGGTTATGGTCGACCTCCTCGAAATGGGGCGTCCAGCCAAAGTGTTTGGCCAACAGACGGGTCAGGGTGGTTTTCCCCGAGCCGATATTTCCAGCGATAGCAATATGCATAGTATGTGAATTTTTCAAACTGCGAATATAAGAAAAATTCTGACTTCTTACGTCTTTCTGCTAAATTTCTAAAATTTATTTCGGTGCTTTGGCCAGGAAATACACCGCCAAGGCGCAATAGATGAAATTGGGGATCCAAGCGGCCAACATCGGATGAACAACTCCATTGATGCCCATGGCTTTGCCGACCTGACCTATCAACACGTAAGAGAAGGCGATGGTGATGCCGAAACCCAGATGCATGCCCATACCGCCCTTGATCTTACGACTAGACAAAGCCGCGCCGATGAGCGTAAGGATGAGGATGGCAAAAGGTTGAGCCATGCGTTGGTGCATCTCCACCTCATACCGTCGGATGCCATCGGTCCCTCGCTGTCGCATCAAATCAATGTGATCGCGTAACTCAAAGAAGTTCATCTCCTCGAAATCCTCCTTCACATTATAGAAATCGGATTCGCTCAGCTTTTCGATGATGGTATCGATCCTACGGGTGTTCACGATCCGTTCACGGTCGCCATCGATATAGCGCTCCGTGGCATAATCGATGAGCCAGTGATGCTCGTCAACCGAATCAGAATAAATAACGTCCGAGGCCAACTTGTAGGTCAGCTCGTTGCCATCATAGCGTTCCACAGAGTACCTGTAGCCTCGGTTTCTCGGCAGGTCGTACATGCTTACATACACAAACTCATCCTTGTCAAGCTGGATATGCACATTGCCCCCAGAGCCATGGACCAGGTTTTCAATATACTCGTCCTTGAACTTTCGTCGGATCTCATTCAGATTGGGTATCAAGAAGTTACCGAAGTAAAGCGACATCACAGCCAGCATAGTGGCACCCATCACGTAGGGATAGAGGAAACGCCAGAAGCTGACACCGCTGCTGAGCACTGCCACCACCTCGGTGTGGTTGGCCATCTTGGAGGTGAAAAAAATGACGGAGATGAAGACGAACAGATGGATGAACTGGTTGGTGAAATAAGGGATGGAGGTCAGGTAATGGTCCACCGCCACACGTTGCCAAGGCGCCTCGTGCTTTAGGAACGAGTCGATGTTTTCCGACAGGTCGAAGACAATGATGATCATCATCAACAGAGCAACGGCGAGGAAGAAAGTGCCGATGAATTTCCTTAATATGTAGATGTCGAGTTTTCTCACAGTCTTCGGGTAATTTTGGGCATCATGTCGGCTTTCCAAGTGGTGTAGTCGCCCGCCACGATATGTTTTCGAGCCTCCCTGACGAGCCAGAGGTAGAAGCCGAGGTTGTGGAGGCTGGCGATCATGGGACCGAGTATCTCGCCCGCAACAAAGAGATGACGAAGATAGGCTCTCGTATATTGTGCGTCAACGAAAGTTTCGCCGTTCGGATCGACGGGGCTGAAATCGGTGCGCCACTTCTCATTCTTCAGGTTAATGATGCCTTCGGAGGTGAAAATCATGCCGTTACGTCCGTTGCGGGTAGGCATCACGCAGTCGAACATATCCACACCTCTTTCTATAGCTTCCAAAATGTTGGCCGGCGTTCCCACACCCATGAGGTAACGCGGCCGATCCTTAGGCAAGATGGTGTTGACCAACTCTATCATCTCATACATTTTCTCGGTAGGCTCGCCCACGGCCAACCCGCCGATGGCATTGCCCCAAGCGTCCTTCGAAGCGATATATTCGGCCGACTGCTCTCGAAGGTCGCGGTAGACGCAGCCTTGCACGATGGGGAACAGCGCCTGCTCGTAGCCATATTTTGGCTCGGTCTCGGAGAAGCGCTGCACACAGCGGTCAAGCCAGCGGTGAGTGCGTTCCATGCTCTGCTTGGCGTAATGGTAATCAGCCGTGCCAGGCGTACACTCGTCGAAAGCCATCATGATGTCGGCTCCGATACTCCGTTCGATGTCCATCACGCGTTCCGGCGTAAAGAGATGGCGCGATCCGTCAATATGTGACTGGAAGGTCACCCCTTCCTCTTTCATCTTACGGATACCCGTGAGCGAAAACACCTGAAAGCCGCCGCTATCGGTGAGGATGGGGCGGTCCCATCCGTTGAAGCGGTGCAGCCCACCGACCGTCTCCAGCACATCGAGGCCCGGACGGAGGTAGAGATGATAGGTGTTGCCCAGGATGATCTGTGCCTTCACCTCATCGCGGATGTCGCGGATATGGCATGCCTTGACCGAGCCCACGGTACCCACCGGCATGAAGATCGGGGTCTCCACCGGACCATGGTCGGTTTGCAGCAAACCCGCACGGGCATTGCTTTTCGGATCATTTGCACAGAGGGTGAATTTCATCGTTCGAAATTTTTTGCAAAGGTAAACAATTTCTTTTATCTTTGCGCCTTCATTTGAGAGCGTTCACCGTGAACATCAACTTTTTCTTCAATCGGCTGTCATTCTACGTGTTGGCGATCTTCGTCTTGATGCTGTTCATACAGCTTTGCATCCATTGGATCCGTTTTTCGAGGCTCGCCTTCTACAAGCGTTCTCCTCGTCCCAAGCCTGACGAGGCCTTGGAGCCCGTCTCGGTGGTGGTCTGCGCCCGCGATGCCTACGAGGATCTCACCGAGCTGATCCCCGCCCTGCTCAACCAGGACTATCCCCAGTTTGAGGTTGTGGTGGTGAACGATTGCAGCGACGATGAGACCGAGGAATTCCTCAAGGACCTGGAGCGGCGCGAACCACGGGTGAAGCCAGTACAGCTTCGGCAACACCTCAACTTTTTCAACGGCAAGAAGTTTCCCCTTTCGATGGGCATCAAGTCGGCCAGCAACGACCTTTTGGTGCTCACCGACGCCAACTGCCGCCCCACCAGCAACCAATGGCTGCGCAGCGTGGTCAACCACTACGACCATGGCACTGAGGTGGTCATCGGCTACAGCCGCTACAGCCGTACCGGAGGGATTCTCAACCTGTTAATGCGTTTCGACGCCTTACAAAACGGCATGATGTACCTCTCCGCCGCTTTGGCCGGCAAGCCTTACATGGGCGTAGGCCAAAATCTCTCTTACCGTCAGCGGCTGTTTTTCCGTAACAAGGGCTTTATTTCCCACTACAACATGCCGGCTGGCGACGATGACGTCTTCATCAGCCAAGTAGCAACCAAAAAGAACACTCGTGTACAGATCGATACAGATAATACCATTGAATGTCGTCCAACGTCTTCGTCTAGCACTTGGATAAGGGAGCGTTGCCAAAAATATTCCACTATTCCCATGTATCGTCGCAACGCACGATCACTGATGGTGTTGCATTTTTGGTCACAGTTTTTGTTTTACGGCTGCCTTATCGCCCTGGCTTTCCTGCCACCAGCGTTTTCCCTTGATGTCGACGTGCATTACACCGCTTATTATTTCCCCACATTGGCGATGTTGTTCCTGATGCGTTATGTCTCGCAGATGATCATCTACAATGGCGCCTCCAAACGTCTGGGTGAGCGAGGTCTCCTGCTGCCATTGATCGTTTTGGACTTCCTCTTCGCCATTTTGACACCCTTGTTCCGCATCTCCGGAAGACTCGGCAAATAGTTTTTTTCTTTTTTTAAAATTATAATAAAAAAATTGCGCGCAATGCGTACGCAAGTCATTTTTTTATTATTTTTGCAGTTTGTATAAACGATTTGGAATTAAAATTAATTTATTTATAATCAATCATTTACAAATTTCAAACCCTATGAAAAAGAGATTTACAATCCTGACCGCAGTCCTCGCACTGCTCGCGTTCCTCACCGTCCCATTGGGGATGAGAGGACAAACGAGAGACGTGGAAACATTCACGTTCTCCGAATTAGGTTATGGTAATGCAGACGATGTTACAACAGTTGAAGGAAACGATGTAACATTGACATTTGACCAAGGAACAGGAAACAACGCGCCTAAGTATTATACTAATGGCACAGCTGTTCGTATGTACACAGGCAACACCCTTGAAGTTGCCTTGAACAACCAGGGAGGTGTGGCAAGAATCACAGCCATTGACTTTACTTTCTCTGGGAATTATCCAGGTTCATTACAGAACTGGTCGGGTAGTGAGACTTCGGTTTCCTTCACGAATTCTGCCACAGGCCAAGCCCGTATTCAGGTGATTGCGGTGACCTTCTCTGAAGGCGGCTCCACTACCACTTACACCGTCACCTATAACGCCAATGGTCCAGGTGTAGCATCCGTTGTTGACACTTACGCTGAAGGCGCCAATGTTACCTTACGTCCTGCGACTACTTTCACTTATGACGGCTACACCTTCAGTGAATGGAACACCCAAGCCGATGGCGACGGCGATCCATACGATGCTGGCGATGTGATTGAAAGCATCCAAGAAGATCTCGAATTCTACGCCATGTGGACAGAAAATCCGGTAAGCGATGAGCAATGGGTTTTGACCAGCCTTGCCGACCTTACTGAAAGCGATGTGTTTGTCATCGTTGGCAATAATGGTTCCAACTATGCCATGTCAAACGACAATGGCACGAGCGGTGCTCCTGCCGCAGTTGCCGTAACCGTGGCTAATGATGCGATTACCAGCAGTGTGGCCGCAAATATCCAATGGAATATCAGTGGCGATGGCACCGATGGATACACTTTCTATCCGAATGGTTCTACTGAGGCTTGGCTGTATTGCACCAATACAAATAATGGTGTTCGTGTAGGCACCAATGAAGCTAACACTTTCAAGATGGAAGCCTCTTCGGGTTATTTGGTACACCAAGGAACAACACGCTATGTTGGTGTGTACAACTCAACTGATTGGAGATGCTATACTTCTATCAACAGCAACATCCAAGGCCAAACCTTCGCTTTCTACAAGAAAGTATCTGGTGGTGTTATTCCTCCGAGCATTTCTGCAGAGAATGTTTCCATTGAATACAATGCCACTTCTGGTTCAATTGCCTACACCATCAACAACGGCGTTGACGGTGGCACGGTTAGTGCAGCCGTTACCGAAGGCGATTGGCTCACCCTCGGCACAGTTAGCGCAACAGTTCCGTTCACCTGCTCGGCCAACCAAGCCGGCACCGAACGCACCGCTTCGGTTACTTTGACCTACACCTATAACCGCGCAACCGTCACCAAGGATGTGACCGTGACGCAAGCCGGCAATCCCGATGTTACCATGACCATAGCCGCAGCTCGCGCACAAGGTTCTGGCGATGTGGTTACCAAAGGTGTCATTACAAGCATCACCGGTTCCAATAACAAGACCGCTTATATCCAAGATGAAACTGCTGCTATCGTGGTTTACGGCAACTTCGAGGCAGCTGTTGGCGACCAAATAAGAGTTTCCGGTTCATTAAGCGATTACAACGGCTTGCTTGAAATCATCAATCCTCAAGTTACTATCCTTTCTTCTGGCAACCCCGTACTTCCTCAGTTGATGACAATTGCTGAAGTCGTGGCCAGCACCAACCAAGGTTGGTATATCAGAATTGAAGGGGCTACGGTTACCAATATCACTGGCTCTGGCAATTCACAGAATACTACCATCGCCCAAGGCGACAATACCATCGTTGTACGTGGAAATCTTGGTACTACTGTCGCTGTCAATAACGTTATCAATCTTGATGGTAACATTGGTTACTATAATGGCAACCAGATTGCCAACCCGCAGAATGTTGAAGTGCAACAGGTTGTAGTTCCTTCCATCACCATCACTCCTGCCACGCTCAATGTGGATGCCGAACAACATCTTGTTAATTATTTTAGCCTCGCATACGAAAATATCGAAGTTGAAAGCGCCCAAAGTTTCACTGTTCATTACTATAATGCCGTAGGCGAAGAAATTGAACTCGTACAAGGAGAGACTTGGATGATTGCGGGCGTAGCCAAACCAGAAAGTGATTATCAAGTACTCTGTACCATTATGGCCAACGAAGGCGAAGCCCGCTCGGCTTATTTCAAGGTGTCTGCCCTCGATGCAGAGCAAAATGTGGTCTATTCCAACCTCGTCACCATCAACCAAGCTGAATATGTGGCACCTACCTATGCCGAATTGCCCTTCGAATTCGACGGCGGCAAAGCCGACATTGAAGGAACCGACGGCCTCTATGCAGAAGGTCTTGGCAGTGACTATAACAACTCGCCCAAACTGAGATTCGATGATACTGACGACTACCTGTTGCTGCAATTCAGTGAAGTGCCTGGCAAACTTACCTTTGATATTAAGGGTAATGGCTTCAGCGGAGGTACCTTTACTGTACAGACCTCAGAAGACGGCATGATTTACACCGATTTGGAGACCTACACTGAACTTGGTGCCAAACAAAGCGAATCATTCAACAACTTGGGTGAAAATGTCCGTTACATCAAGTGGACCTACACTGAAAAGGTAAGCGGCAATGTTGCTTTGGGCAATATCAAGCTTGCTCAGCCCACTCAACCTTATGATTTGACCATCGAACCTTATGAAAACCTCGAAATATTCACCTTCATCGGAGGAGATGAGAGCGAAGCATTTGAAGGTGCTGGCACTATCCAGGTTTACGACGGTGATGAGGTGATGCTGAGCATTACAGCCAATGAAGGTTATGAAATCCAATCACTGATGGTGGATGGCGTAGAACACGTGAACGACATTGACGAAGCAGAAACCTATACCTTCACAATGCCCAGCCACGATGTCACTGTCAGCGCCACTGCCGTTGAAGTCATTCCTCCCACCCCATTTGAGCCTGTCACATACAGACTTGCTACCAGCATTGAATCTGGCAAGTCCTATATTATTGTAGGTGCCAAGATCACTGATGAAGAAGAATCCCTCTTCTTTGCCATGGGTGAACAGAGAAACAACAACCGTGGAGGCGTTGCAATCAGCGTTGATGGCACAACAGCAACGGTAGAAACCGAAGATGTTCATGAGGTTGTCATTACCGCTTTGGATCAGGATGGATTCTATTCCATCTTTGACGGTGGTTATCTCTATGCTGCCAGCAACGGTAGTAACTATCTGAAAACCGAAGATGAGTTGGATGTGAATGGCGAATGGGAAATCACAATAGACGATGGCCAATTCTCCATCGTTGCCTCAAACAGCGAAAACCGCAATGTGATGCAGTTCAATTACAATGGCGGCAATCCGCTGTTCTCCTGCTATGCCAGTGACTCTCAATCTCCAGTTTACCTCTATGTCAGGGACGAGAACCCAACCGTTTCTCAAACCCTCGAACTCGTCGAAGGTTGGAACTGGGTCAGCCTCTATGTTGAAGGAGAAGATGCCATTGCAACACTGCAGTTGCTCGAAAACGCCCTTGGCGAGAACGCCTATCAGATCTCCTCGGCTGATTTCATGACCGAGTATGATGAGGAATGGT
>JAGCPG010000085.1 GCA_017645245.1 Bacteroidales bacterium | reverse complement strand
GGACAGTGTTCACGCCATACTTGAAATTGGTGGCGAGGCGGTTGATCTCCTCTTCCCTACCAATAAAATGGCTGTCTTCCACAGGGATGCCAAAAATAAAAGGTTTATCCATTGCTTCGATTTTTCGGCAAAAATAATAGTTATTTTGTTATTTCACAAGGTTGTGATTCATAAAGTTGTGAAACACAAGTTTGTGAAATACTTAAATTATTGATTTACAATAATTTTTATTGCCGAGTTTTTTGTTTTTAGGAGATAAATACCACAGGGCAACGAGGAATAATCAATGGCGTCGCCATTAAAAACCCCAGTCCTAACGGTTTGACCCAGCATGTTGATGATGCGATATTCGCCCGAAGCGGTATCATCATATTCATCCAAACCCACATTAGTCGGCACCAGCCGCACATCCTTAACCACCGTTTCCCCGTCGTCAACCGCGATGGTATGAGTCTGTGGGAAATAGCCCCGACTGGAATAGGTCACGTTATAAGTGCCTCCCTTGATGGGTCGGTGATAGTCGCCCACCGGCAAATGGCTGCTCACCGACGAGCCATGATGATCGTGCCCCTCAATAAAGATCTCTGCATCGACAGCTTTACCCGTAATCGAGTCGGTTACCGTGCCATGAATACCATTCAAGCATTGCTCCATATAACTGATGATACTTTCATGATTATAAGTCCAATACATTGGCATTAATGAAGGATCGGGCATATAAGCAGAGGAACATTCAATAGTCACCTCGCGGCATTGAGCATAGTAGTTCATATAGTCCTGCCGGCTACCCCAGATGGGAAACCATACATAGCCGTTGACGATGCCATCATCATAGATACTCATATACAGCGGATCGTGCTGATGGGTGAGATCGGCGTATTCATGGCAGACCAGCTGCCACCATTCGTCATCGGGATGCAAGGGTTGGTAGGTGTCCCAAGGATAGTTCAGGAGTTCAGATCCCGTATGGAAGTTGGCTGCCATGGTGAAGGGATATTCCCTGGCCAAATCCATCATCCAAAGCGTTTCGTCCTGATACTCAAAGCCGTCAGGGTGGGGTCCGTTGTCGAAATCGGGATAGTTGCGGTTCAAGTCAACTTCGTTGGCATTACGACGCCTTGCATCAGCAACAGTATGATTACCACCATAATAAGTTCCATCTGGATTAGTATTAGGTGAAATGAAAATATCTAAATTATTGATTAGATTGATAATACGAGGATCATCGCTAGTGCAAAGTTCATCAAGGAAGCGAAGCATCAACATCATACCAGTCAGCTCGTTGCCATGCATGGTGGAAGTGTGAAGGAACTTCGGCTTGCCGTCGGGTTCCCCGTTGTTGATACGGCAAAACATCAGCTTGCGGCCACTGGCCAAGGTACCCAATTCCATATAGGTGCAACGGTCGGGATGCTCGGCGGCAAAGGTCTGCATCATGTTCTCGTAAGCCCCGTAGGTGGGATACGCATCCCATTCATAATCAGCGCGATTGGATCCATCCCACATGGCATACCAGTCCTGCGGCGCCTGGGGCGAGGCCACCAACGCCCGACGGGGACGGGGCATCATCTCGGGTGCCTCATTGTGCG
Source organism: Bacteroidales bacterium (assembly GCA_017645245.1). Taxonomy (GTDB): domain Bacteria; phylum Bacteroidota; class Bacteroidia; order Bacteroidales; family F082; genus Limimorpha. Next base: position 25,224 of record JAGCPG010000085.1, on the reverse strand, counting down.
AAGGCTGAGCCCAAGCCATCCCGCCAAGGAGCAAGGTAGTCAAAAGGAAAGCCCAGCGTTTCATGGGTTGATGATGATCTTTTGGGTTGTTTCACCGATGGTAATGAAGTAAAAGCCTTGGTTTAAGTCACGCACATCTATTTGCTGATTATCAGATGTTATATAACCTGATTTGACCGTTTGTCCGAGGATGTTGGTGATCCTGTAGGGACACATCGAATGTGTCCTATCCGTTGGACGCACGCGGTGCGTCCCCACAAACAAAATTCCATTCGTCGGATTGGGATAAACCGTAAAGGTTGCATCTATGTTCTCATCCACCTCCATGTGAATCGTATTGTAAATGGCATCGCAATCCTCCTCGCCGGTATTGAGAACCAATTCTCCGTCCTGCCAATAGCAGCGCAAGCCATCCACCTCATAGTCCTTGGCCATGGGCGTTTCGGGGAAGAAACTCTTCGTGTGGCCGATGCCACAGATGATATCGCCCGTAAAGAGGTGGCTGGGATCACTCACGCTGAGCACCCTATAGGTCTCGCTCTTGTAGGTAACCGTATGCGCCGCATCCACATGCACCGTAATCGAATACCATCCTCCATCGATGACCCATTCGTCGCCCACATCGGCACCGAAGTCATAGAGCAACGTGAACTCCTCCGTCTCCTTGTTCCACCAATAGATCTTATCGCCGTCCTCGTAGATGTACTCGTGATTGATCCATTCCGTCTTGTCATACATGGTGTTGGTTTCCACAATAATCTTGGCGCGCCTGCTGTTGATGGCAGTATCCGCCGCATATTCCAAATGCTGGTAGGTAACGTCACCTGTGACATGTTTGATCTCATAATACCATTCAGTGCCTCGGGGGAAGATTTCAACATACGGTTCCGCTGCGGTGATATTGATACGGTAATAGAAATTCTGGTTGAAGTCCAACATCATTTTAGTTGTGAACGTTGCCGTGATTTCTTGACCGAGGTAAATGGTGTCGTTTCCCACGAGAATCCAGTCATAGTCTTGTTCGTTTTCGAGATAGTATCTCGTGCCATTCGCCATGAAGGCAAACTCCATTCCCGGTAAAGGAATGTATCCGGTGTGTGGCATTGGAGCATCAACAATGGTTCCCGTCAAGGTGGTTTCCTCATCCGTGTCCATCTCCACCAACTCGACGACATTCACCTCTTCGCCAGGCATATCATAACGAAGGTGACGTATCCCTTTGATATCCACGTGCATTCCTTCCCTGAAAAGATCGTTGTTGATGAACGTGTCTTTGTAAAGTTGGCCGTTGCGCATCAGATAAAAAGGAGTGGGAAACGTGAAATCACCCCATAGATAAGTCAGGAAATGTTGGTTCTCATCCTCTTCACAAGGGCAGGAAAGGCAAGGCGGATCCCAATAATTCGTGGTCAACGTACCGCCCTCCAATTGGAAGGTGTAGTCCATAAATGGTTGTATGTCAACCAATTCCATTCCATAAAACTGGTTTGCATATTGATCGGTTTGGATACCGCAATGTCCGATGAAGGTACGGGGCAAGCATCCAAAATATAAGGTATCGCCATTGAAGACGAGTGGGAATTCCTGCTGTTCGCCATTGATGGTGATATAATAAGTTTGGTAAGGAGGATTTTTAGTTGTGATGATCACTTTATTATCTTCATAAGATGCTTCAAGTGTTGCGATGATGCCATCGTAATAATGTGCGGTTGTTTGAATAATATCAAGCACGTTCTGCGAGTCGCCCACATAGTCATGCATTTCTCTAATGGTACCAAATGCTCCGATTGTGGCACCCATAGGGATGGTATCGTAACGCACGATGAGTCGGCTCAAATCGGTTGGATCGGGACGAAAGCCGTCCACCGTGACGGGATAGATATGGTCGTCATCCACTTGGATGGCCTGTCCTGCACCGTATGGATAATTTCCAAAGGCAAAGGCAAAAGGTGAAACAACGACTTCGCCTTCGATGTAATGGATGTCGTTGGTATTAAAGACGCTTTTCATGCGAGCACCATGTCCGCCAAAGTACAAATGTCCGTCACGACCTTTATAGATGGAGCCGTCGCCCATGCCACCAGGTGCAGGAGAATAGAGTGGCAGTGCCTCGCCGTATTCATAGAATGTCTCACCATGGTCGGCGGAATAGCGCAACACAGTATAATCATAGCCATCATCGCCTACATTGTGAAGGTCATAGATGATGCCGTTGTCAGCCACGGTGAACCGCCAGTCAGGAACGAGATATAAGCCGGGTTGTTGCTGGAATTGGCCGTAACCGCCAGCCACCACATTGCCTTCGGGATCCAGCTCCATGTGGTGAATCATAGCGCCGCCATCGATCAGCCAAGTCCAGTTGTCGATGTCGTTAAAATTAGCGGTATAGATACCCAATTCATAAATAGGAACCGCATTGGTTATGCTGATATAGACATTTCCCGCATGGTCGGCCAGGATATCGGTGAAAACCATGTCTTGCAGGAAACTGATGCTGGTCTCGTTCCACGATTCACCACCATCCAAGGTCCAGAAAAACTTTTCGTTATTGACCATAACGATGGTGTCGTTCGAAAGCGAGTACATTCCCTCTACCCAATTGGTGGAGATGCCTGATGCCTGCTCCTGCCAAGTGTCGCCGTTGTTGTCGGAATAGCAGAGTTTGTGGCTGTTATCATTGAAAATGAAGATGCGGTTATTGTCGTTGATTGTAAAATGTTTTGAATTGACATAGCTCAAATCGTAGTTTAGTTGCCATGTCGCACCTTCGTCCTGGGAGCGATGGACGCCGCTATAGCCCCAGTTGCTGAAAATACTGCCGTCGGTAGAGACGCCAAGGAATTGGCCTTCCATTTCAATGGGTTTCCAGACGTTTTGTGCCGTCAGGCCGCTGAGGAAGCCTAGGCAGAGAATCATGATAAAAATTAGTTTTTTCATATTATTAAATTTTAAATTCTTTCTTCTTACTTCTTACTTCTTACTTCTGACTTCTGACTTCTGTCTTCTTTTATTCTATTTCATTGATAATTTCTTCAAAACTGCGATCGTCCTGGGCGCCATCCATCTTCTCCTGCTTGATGCGGTATTTGCGGCGGGCGTAGGAGTTGGTCTGCAAATTCATCATGATGGAGATCACCTGGTTGCTGAAACCTTGACGTGTGAGGCTGCAAATCTGCACGTCGGTCTTGGTCAAGGTAGGGTAGCGCTCCAATAATTTCTTGGTGAAGTCGCTGTAAATCAAATTGATAAGATCAATATAGTCGTTCCATTCGGCTTCGTCGAGGTTGAAGTCCACAGTGTTTCCCGTGATCTTTTCCGAAAGGGCCAATGCCGTCACAAACACCTTGTTTTTCTTCATGGCGATGTCCAGCTGATGCTGGCTCTCTTCTCCTTTTAGCTTGTTTTTCAGGGTTTTCTGCCGCAAGAGCAATAAGGTCACCACCAAGGCGACGACCAATACGCCCAAGACCAAATATAGGTAGATCCATTTCAGCTGTTGTTCGGCTTGCAGGCTGTTTTTCTGCATCTGCAGGTCGTATTCCCTTTTGATGCGCTGCATCTCCTCGTTATGTTGCTCTGCATGGGCCTGCATCATGTTCTCGTTGTATTTCTCAAAGCATTGCAGGGCTTGGGGATAGTCTTTCTGCAGCTCATAGATTTGATATAAGGCTTGATAGGCTGGCATCCTGACGCCCGCTTTGTCGCTCTGGGTAGCTTGGTTTAGGAATTCAACGGCAAGTTGATCGTTTTCAACATAATAATAAGCCAAACCCAAAGTCAGCTGGCACAGGTCGGGACGCGCGTCTTTGTCCAAGGCATCGGTCACCAGCTCGATCACCCGCTCGTATTCACCTTTTTCCATATAGACGTCACGGCAGAGTTCCAACTGAATGTCCTTGGCCGCCTTCTTGCTACTCTGTGTCTTGGCGATCTCCAAAGCCTCGCCATAATACTTTTCGGCCTCATCCACCCGATGCAACGATGCCGTCACCCTGCCTGCGTTTTGCAAGGCGTTCATCAACAATACGGAGCCGGGCATCAAGCGGAAAATCTCGATCGCATCCTGATGCAACAGGAGGGCTTCCTCCTTCAAGCCGTGCTTCCAATACCGCGTGCCGAGTTGATCTTCGATCTGACCTTTCAGCCGGTACACATCGGGTAATTCCTGATCACATTCTTCAAGCTCCATTAGGGCTTGGTTGTATATTTCAGCCGCCGCCAATGAGTTGTCGGAGGGAATCTCAAGACCTTCTTCATATAAGGCCAAGGCCTTTTCATATTGTCGTGAATTGGACCGGCAGGAGCCAAAAACGACCGCCACCACCATTGTCCAAAGCATTATATGCTGTTTCAAACTAATCATGTTGCAAAGTTAGTTCGAAAAAACGACTTGTCAAGGCTTTTTGACGGAATAGCTATCAATAAGTCACAAAATTGTTTTGCAACTTATTGATAATCAAGATTAATAAAAAATGAATAGCTATGTATTAGCTATAAATATCTATTGAAAAATTACCATTCGACCTTCACTCTCATGCCGTCGGAATACGCGGTGAATTCAGGAGCGTATTGGCACTGGATCAGGGCGTAGCCGTTGCTGAGGTGGCCTTCCTTGGTGATGTACATGGTGTACTCCAATTGGTGGATGCCCTTCGGCAGGAAGTCGATGAAGAACTCCATGTCGGTGTCGGTGGTCGATTGGTAATAGCGCATCCCGTCGTCGTAGTGGTACCTCGAGATCACGTTGGTGGGCTCGAAACCTGCGGCACGAAGATCCTTCACGAACACGAAACTCATGTCCTGGCTGCTCTCGAAGGTGAGTTTCACGGTGAGCTTGTCGCCGACCTTCAGGGTGCGTTTGCCGATGGGTACCAGCAGCTTGCCGTTGTCGGTGACGGTCTCCACGAAGATCTCACGCTTGATCTTGAAGCCCGACTCGTCGGCCTTGACCTCGTCGATGGGCACGAAATACTGCCTGAACAGGCCGCCCCAAACGAGATGTGGGGTGGGGTTGTTCACGATGAGGTGACGCATGTCTTCGGTGACCTCGTTGGCGTTCCAATGGCGCTGGATGAAGCCTGTGCCGGCCTCGCCGCCCTCGGTGCTGATGGGCGTGCCGCTGAAGCTCAAGGTGACGTCCTTGCCTTCGGCAAACCAGTCGCTGCCACGCATCAGCAAGGCGTAGATGGCATCGGCGGTGGAGGCGGAGTTCTCCCACATATTGGTGCGTTTCTGCGTGAGCAGCCATACCCTCAGCTGGTCAAGCATCTCTTGATCTTGGTCGATCTCGGCGAAGGCGCTCATGATCTCGGCATGGGTGGCGATGTGCGAGATGAAGCTGAAGTACTTCTTCGGCCAATACATGCCGATCTCCTCGTTCTTTTGGGCACATTCCTTGAACGACTGGATGATGAGCTTGGCGGTCTTCTCGTCGCCGCGGCGGTAGAGCACCAAGGCGGCCTTGGCCCTGTAGTTGAAGTTGAAATCGGTCCACTCCTTTTTCTTGCTCAGGCGGTCGAGGTAATAGGCCTTGGCCTTGGCGAAGTCCTTGTCGGATTTTTGCTCTTCGAAGAAGCTCAGGGCGTAGAGCTCGCTCAGGGTGGTGCCGCCGATGCCCCATTCCTCCTTGTGGCGTTTCATGTTGCGGTAGGACTCAGCCACGTCGTATTCGAGGTAACGGACGGCCTTCTCGCAGATCCTGGTGGCGGTCTTTTGGTCGGCCTTGCTCATGGAGCTCCAGGCGTTCATCTTCTGCAGCTTGCCGAAGCCGGTGAGGATGTAGGTGGTGATATAGGCGCTCTCAGGCATGCCGTCGAACCAAGGCCAGCCGCCGTTGAATTTCTGCTTCTTCTCCAGGAGCTTGAGGGTCTCGGTCTGCTGCTGTTTCAAGGTGTTCAGGTCGAAGAGGTTGGCGATGCGGGCGCGTTGCTCGGTCTCGCTCTTGGCCTCGAGCACCCAAGGCGTCTCCTGCAGCATGATGGCCTTCAGGTCTTGGTCTTTCTCCAGCTGCGACATCAGGGCGTCGGGCGTCTCGATCTGCCATTTCTTGATGTAGGCGAGGAGGTTCGGGATGTTGTCGGCGATATAGGCGGAGAGGGTGTTGGCGTAGAACACGTAGAAGGCGCTCTCTGGTCGGTCGGTTTTGATGTCAGCCAGGTAAGGCAGGCTCTGCACGGCGTACCACACGGGGTTGGTGCTGAAGTTGAGTGTCAGGCTGTGGTCACGCTCGTGGCTGGCGGGGTTGGCGATGGCCTCGAAGTCGAAGGTCTTCTCGGTCTCGGCCTTCACGGTGATGGGCAGGGTCTGGGTCATGAAGATCTCGCTGCTGAGCACGGGCAGGAGGTGCTGCTCGGCGTCGCTGAACTGTCCAGCGTAGGCGGTGAACCTGAACGCCAGCAGGCTGAGGTCGTATTGCGAAGCCACCTTCCAGCGCACTTCCTGGCTGCGGCCGGGCACCAAGGTCTTCATATTGATGACGGCTTCGGAGCGGATGAGGTCGATGGGCTGCATGGTGACGGCGTCGAAGATTTCAAGCTTGGCCTTGGGCGTGACGGCTTCATCGCCGGTGTTGATCACGTTGGCCACGAACCACAGCGTGTCGGTGTCGTACATGTAACGAGGCATGTCGGCCATGATCATCACAGGCTTGGACGACGTGAAGGTGTATTCCTTGCCTCCTGTCTGGCGATCCTTGGTGTAGGCGATCATCATCAGCTTCCAGCGGGTGATGGCGTCGGGCATGGTGAAGCTGAAGGTGCTGCTGCCGTCGGCCTCGGTGCGCAGGTTGGGGAAGAAGAAGGCGGTCTCGTTGAAGTTCTCGCGGACTGCTGGTTCGTTCTCTTCAGGTTTTTCAGCTCCTCCAGTCTCGAGGGCTTCCTCGGCTTCGGCGTCATCTTCAACCACCTGCAAGGCCTCAGCCTTGTCTAACGAGGCGTTGGTTGGCATCGCCGCTTCTTCGTAAAGGACGACGTCTTCCACGGCACCGCCGAGTGCCTTGTAACGGCGGCTTCCGGAGCCTTTGCCGTAATAGCCCCTGTACCCGTAGATCTCGAGGAAGGGATAGTCGGAAGGCAGAGAGAAGTCGAACATCACCCAGATGGAATAGTAGTCGCCACGGGTGGAGGAGGAGATGAAGCGGTGTTCGTCGGTGCTGAAGCTGGAGCCTCTGAAATAGGAGGGATCCATGTCGAAACTCCAGTAATGGCTGGCGAAAGCGTCGAGCGAGGCGTCGTACATGCCGGCGAACAGTGCGGCCTCGAGGGGCTTGCCTTTATAGTCCTTGACGTTGACGGTCCAGGTCTCTTCGCCGCCAGGGTTGAGCTTGTCGCGCACGGTGGCCAGCTTCACGTCGAGTTCGTAGTTGTCGTAAGGCACGCTGATGTAGCGGCTCTCCACGTTGTAGGTGTTCTCCTTTACGAAGGCGATCTTGACGTAGAGGTCGCCTCGGTCGGCCTCAGTGACGTTGTATTTGATCTCTTGGATCTCGTTGTTGAGGGTGAGCCATTTCTCCAGACGTAGCTCGTCGCCGTGCATGAGTTGCACCCACACCTTGACGTCCTTGGCGGAGCTGCCGATGTGGAAGCGTACCGTCTCACCCGGATGGGCGGTGCCTTTGTCGTACTGGAACCAGCTCATGGTGGTGTAAGGCAGCTGCTTGGCGTCGTCACGGAAGACGCTGAACTCTGCGGCGTTTTGGGCCAGCGGATCGTCGAGGCTCTTCAGCTCGATGTAGTATTTGCCTGGCTTCAGCGGGGTTTTGCCCGGATACAGGCTGGTATGGTCGTCCACGGTGACCTGGTCCTCATAAACCAAGGTCTTGTGCTGCATCTTGTCCTTGGTGCTGCTGAAGCTGAAGTTGGGGAACAGGGTCAGGATCTCCTGGTCGCTGAGCATCTGGCGGTCGAGGTTGGCCTTTTGCTTGACCGACTCGAAGTAGTCGATGCGATTAATGTCGTCGAAACGGTAGATCTTACGTGAGACGCGGCTCTTGGCGGGCTGGCCGTTCATATTGAACACCTCGATGGTTTGATCCTTGAGCTGGTCTTGCTCGATGAGGCCTGAGGCCGAGGTGCTGATGGCGATCTCGTTGTAGCCGGCGCGGAGGTAATGGGTGCTGCTGTGGGTTTCGCCTTGGGCGCTGGTGGCCGTCACCACGATCTCGTAGGAAAACACAGGCTGCTGCTCTGGCTTGGTCTTGAGCGAAGGCTTCAGGTTGAAGGTGATGGCGAACTTGCCGTTTTGGTCAGTGCGCGCCTCGCCGTAGTCGACCTGTTCGTCTTCGACCTCGGGGTACCACCACCACCAGCAACGCCACGGGAAGGTAGTCTTGCGCACCACGCGGTAGCTGTATTGGATGTCGTCGAGCCCAAATCCAGCGAGGGCGTCCACGCTGCCGCGGACGGTCACATCCTGGTTGAGCTTGTATTGCTCCTTGATACTCTCGAAATTGATCTCGAAGGTGGGACGCTTGTATTCCTCCACTCGGATGGTGGTGCTGCCGTTGTAGGCGTTGAGATGGAAGACGCCGTTGAGCAGGTTGGTGGGGATGACGAAGGAGCCGTTGAACGAGCCGTATTCGTCGGTGACGAAGTTTGCCCTGGTGACCTCCTGCCAGTTGGCATCCCTAAGGGTCACCATCTCTTTGTAGTTGGCAGCCAGGGCTTGGTTGTCGCCTTCGTGATGCACCACGATGCCCTTGAAATGGACGGTTTGGCCGGGACGGTAGATGGCACGGTCGGTGAAGAGCTTGGTGGTGTTGTGCTCCCGTGTGCCCTCGTTAGGCCAGGGGATGTAGTTGTAGCCTTGCGGCAGCAGTGCGTCATCGCCGTTCCTCAGGGCGATCTGGAAGGACTCAGTGCCGATTTTCTGGTCGAAGACGGCTTTGCCGTTGCGGTCGGACTTCACGGTGGCCAGGGTCGTGGTGATATATTTCCTTGACTTGTATTCCCAGTTCCTGCGTTGCGCGATGACGCTGACGCCTTCCATGGGATGGCCGGTCTTGCGGTCCAGGACGACCACTTCGAGGCGGTCGGTCTTATGGTCGATCACATAGCTCAATCGGCTGACCATGAACCTCAGATGGAACATGCGGTCGGAGGTCTCGGTGTTTTCTTTCTCGTCCTTGAAGACGATGTAATAGATGCCGGTTTCCAGCGGAGGCAGGGCGATGAGTGTGGAGTGCTCACGATAATCGGTCTCGGCAGGCAGATCGAGGGTGCGCTCCAGCAAGGCCTTTTTCTTGTCCAAAGCGCGATACAGCTCTTCATTGTAGAGGTTATCCAGTTCCTCCATCTCCTTCTCGCTCACCTTGATGATTTTGTAGTAGGGATGTTCGATGTTCCTGTAATGGAGGATGGCGGGGATGTTCTCGTTGGGCAGCTGGATTTGGTTGAGCGACAGGTTGATACTCAGCCGTTTGATGTGGCTGATGGTGTTCTTGCAGCCGGTGGAGAGCTTGGGAAAGGCTTCTACGGTTTGCTCGCACAGGGCCAAGGCCTTGCGGTAGTTGTCGAAATAGGCGCTGTCGTCAGGGTGTTCGTCTTGTTGTTCCAGCATCTTGCCCGCCAGCTCGTTGACGAGTTTGGGATACTGCTTGCTGGTGGGATGCTCCTCCATCAAGGCACGCAGTGTGTTCATGTAAAGCTCGTCCTCCTTGAGGATGCTGTTGACGAAGTTGAAGCGCTTGTAGTCGTTGAAAATGCAGAGGTCCTCGTTCAGGCCGAGGTTGTAGGCGATGAGTTCCTGATAGATCTTCAGGCAGTGGATGATGGGGTTGTCGCTGTGGCCGAGATCGGCCTTGACAAACTTGTCGGCCGAGAGCCACCAAAGGCCGGTATCCCATTTGGAATCAACGTCATCGGCGGTGGACTTACCTTTATAATAATTGGCGATGCGATGGAAGAGGAATTCGAACATGGTGGGCTCGTATTCGAGGTAGCGAGTGCCTTCGGGCTCCGTGAAGAGCGTCATGTATTCGGCGGTGTTGGCTTGTTTCAGGGCCTCAACGGGCTTGAGGGCTTCGGCGTAATGCTGGTCGATGAGCTTCTTGAAGGTCTGCTTGTCCCAATACTTCATCTCAACGGCGCTGAGGTCACCGTCGATGGGCAGGTTTTGGTCGATTTGGTATTTGTTTGACGAGTAGTAGTTGTTGAGGCAATAGGCAATCTCTTCGTGAAGAACGGCCTGGGGCACTGCCTCAAGCTGATCGAATTTGGTCAGGGCATAGCGGATGAACTCCTGTTGCCAGTCGTCTTCGTCGGTTTCCACCAGGACCTTTTGCTTGTAAAGGTAAGCCTTCAGCAGCTGGATCTGGTTCTTTTCTTTCAAGGCCGTCTGTTCGATGGTTGTCAGGACTTTGTCCGCGGATTCAGGGAGTGAATTGTCAAGATGTTCGTCAAACTTTTTCCACATGGTATCGTATTTGTTTTGTTTTGGTTTAGGATCATTATCAATAGGATCGTTTTTCGCTCTGGCGAAAGAGATACACGTCATGGTGGCGAGCAGCAGCGTCGCGATGAGAATGAGGGTGCGTTTCATGGTCGGATGATTATTGGACAAAGATACTATAATAACAAAAACCATGCAAAAATATTTTCATACCTTTGCATCGTGAAAAAAGAAATGGAGCTTTTTGAGGCCGAGTTCGCCAAGGTGATGTCGTGTGAGACGTTGCCTATGGACAAGGTGGTTCGCTATGTGGCAGGGCCCAAGGGAAAACGCTTGCGCCCTTTGTTGGTTTTTCAAACGGCCAAGCTGTTGGGCGGGATCAACGATGCCACGCGGCGGACAGCCCTGTTTGTGGAGCTGGTGCACACAGCCACCTTGATCCACGATGATGTGGTCGATGGCTCTAAAATGCGTCGGGGCCAGCCTTCGGTGAATGAGCGTTGGGACAACATGACGGCTGTTTTGGCGGGCGATTACCTGCTTTCGAAAGCCATGCTGGTGCTCTCCGATCCCGCCGATCACCAGATTCTTGTGGAGATGCTGGAGACGGCACTGGCGATGAGCGAAGGGGAGCTGATGCAGTTGAGAGGTGAGAGGTTGGAAGGGAGAGGTGAGAGCGAAGCTATTCAAGACTATTTGGAGATCATCACTCGGAAAACAGCCAGATTGATTAGGGCTTGCTGTGTGGGTGGAGCCTTGTCGGTAGGTGCTTCGCAGGCGTTGATCGACAAAATCGGCGATTTCGGACTCAACCTTGGCCTGGTCTTCCAGATGCGCGACGACATGCTTGACGAAGACAACCCAGCCATTACCGCTGTGGCCAAACGCCTGTTGCCAGAGTATTTGGATAAAACATTGAAAAGCTTGTCGATCCTGGAGTCCATGGTGGAAAAAGGTCCCGCATTGGATGAACTAAAAGCGCTGGCGGTCTTCTGTGCGGAACGGGTTGCTTAGGTGGGTTTCGAATTCTTTTTACGCCGTTGGCAGCATAGCAGCGCATCTATCGATGATGTCGTTGGCCAGGCGGAAACCTTCTTGACAGGAAGCCTTGCTTTGGCCACCGTCATAACCCATGTAAATATGCATGACTTCATAGCCTGAGACAAACAGACTCAACAGTTTTTTGTCACGTATAGCAATGGCATCCCGGTAGTCACCCACATCAGGGTGTTTTCGTTGCTGATTCTTTACGTGGAACACCGCATCAAGGATCAGCAACACGCCGTTCCACAGTGTGTTTCCGGCTATGCGGACGTATTTGCGGTCTTCATAGAGCTGAAGCTCGGTGTTGAGTTTTCCATTTTCGGTCAATAGATCCTTGGCGTTCTGCACATAGCGACGGGCCTCTTTGACAGGATCTTCGATTATCTCAATAGTGTTTGAATCTTTCATTATAGGTGTGTTTTGCAGAATTAATAACAAGTATCAATATTTCGCTGCAAAGATAATCATGTTTTTAAAAAAGTCAAGAGTTTTGATGTTGAATATTTCGGTATATAAAAAATAGAGACACCACATTGTGATGTCTCTACTGGTAATAAATAATTTTGTGTAGTTATTTGAAAGCGTTCTCGCTCAAGCCTTTGCCTGAGAGGGCGAGATCCTTCATATAACCAGGAACTTCCTTGCCGAGATACTTGTCGACGTAGATCTTTGCGAGGTATTGGCCGAGCATGAAGCCGTGGCCACGCAGACCGGTGAGGATACCGACCTCTGGGTCGACGATGTAACGCGGCTCGGTGTAACGACCAGCCCAGCAAGCCAGGAAGCTGACTTCACCGAGGTTCGGAATCCACTCGGCGAAGACCTCGGAGACGATCTCCAAGAACTCCTTGCTGTTGTACTTGATGTTCTGACGAGCCTCATAGGCATCTGTGTCAGGTGATGCGCAGCCGATGATCTGGCCAGTGTGGGCCCACTGCTGTCCGTAAACGGCGCTGAAGCCTTTGTAGTGACGGCGGTCGATGATCATGTCGAGCGGGCCGCCATTGGGTCCCATCATGGGCAAACGGCGCGTGATGAAGGCCTGGTGCTTCACAGGATACAATCCCGTGTCGAGGCCGAGCATGTCGTTGAACTTCTCGGCACCCCATCCCATCGCGTTGACGAAGTGGTCGCAGGTGTACTCGATGAACTCGCCTTCGTGGTTGCGGACCAAGGTGACATAGTGACCGCCGACCTTCTGCACGTGGAGCAGCTCGCAGTCCTCGAAGTAACGGCCACCGTTTTGCACGCCGATCCAACGGATATAATCGATAACTCTACCCGGTGTGGCTTGCCAGCAGTCGCGGGTGATCAAGGCGTGGCTGTAGGTGTCCTTGCTGTCGTCCCACAAGGGTGAAATCTCCTTCTTGAAGTCCTTGCGGTCGATCATGTAGGCGTCGCTCCAGGCGCGCGAGGCGTCGAGCGATTTATAGGTGGCCTCATCGTGTACCAGATTGACGTAATGCGTCAGGTGGTAGTTGATGTTGTGCACCTTCTGCATGTTCTTGAAGATTTCGTGGTTGTGCACGGCGATGTCGGCGATGTCGGGGTTGGAGAAGGCCGGACGGCCGCCACCGATGCAACGCCATGAAGCACCACGGCTGTAGTTGATCATCACGGGCTTCTTGCCAGCTTCCGAGAAGTAACGGAATAAGGCACTTCCCGCGATACCGCCACCGGCGATGAACACTTCGACCTGTTCTTTCTTAACGTCGTTCATCTCGGGGAAGACAAAGACTTCTTTGGTGTGCGGGTTGTAGAGATCGCCGAGGCTGACTTGGTTCGAGAGAGGTGCACGTGGTGTGGCATCGCCAACCAGCTCGATGCCGTAGGAACGCAAGATCTGACGGGCACGTGGGATGCAACGCTTGCCGCGGCAGGGACCCATACCCATGCGGGTGATGTGTTTCAACTCATCCACGGAGATGGTCTTGCGGTTGCCAATGACGCGCAGCACGCGGTCGAGTTTGATGTCCTCGCAATGGCAGACGTAGGTCTCGCCTTCGACGTTTTTCCCGGGGGAGAGGGGAGTGGTTAGCTCCTTGTTTGCATTATATTTATCTTTCAGAATGAAACCTTTGACATCGGTCAGCTCAAACACCATGCTGGCTTCGCCAGAAGGACGTGAGGAACGGGCCTTCACGCGGGCCACGTTGGTCTTGTTCGACTTCTTGAGGATCTTTTCGATGACGCCTTCGCCAATCTTTTGGCCGTCGTTGTCGACGAGATACACCTCAGCGCCTTCCTGGGCTTCATATTCGATGGGCAGGAAGCAGGTGGATTTCTTCACGTCATAGCCGAAGATAGCCAGACCCGGGCAACTGGAGACGCACAGCATACAGCCGATGCACTTGTCGTAGTCGATGGTCGGCACGCTGTTGGTCGAAGGCTTGGTAATGGCGCCTTGTGGGCAGCTGAACGAGCAAGGGTTGCAAGCGAAGCCATAGAGGCAGTCGGCCTGCACGAAAGCCCGCTGCTGCATGCGCTCAGGTGTAGGCAGGTTGGGCTTCTCCAATACCCTGACGGGATGCTGTTGTGAGTCGATATATTGTCTCGAAACCTCGAGATAGTCGTCATAATTGAAGCGCACGCCGATGGCTTGTGCCACCTCGTAGGCCACTTGCTTACCGCGCAGCACGGCACTGGTGCCTTCACCGATGCGGATGGCATCGCCGGCACCGTAGGTGTTGAGACCGAAGACCTCGCGACCTTTGACGAGCAGCTGGCTATCGGGAATCAAACCCGTGCAGATGTTGATGATGTCAATGTCGTCGATGATTTGCTCCGTGCCAGGGATGGCCTTGAAGTTCTCGCACTTGGCGATGACGGCACCTGTGATGCCAGTATAATCCTTGTTCGGGATGGCACGCACCAAGGTATAGCCCGTCATGATCGGAATGCCCAAGCGGCGCACGCGGTTGGCCTGTACGGGGAAGCCGCCTTCGCGGGGCATGGCCTCGATGATGGCCTTGATGGTGGCACCAGCCTGCATACCTTGATAAGAGGTCAGGTAGCCGATGTTACCAGCACCAACCGTCAACACTTTCTTACCCAGCAGGGTGTGCTCCTGGTTCATCATCTTTTGGAAGACGGCGGCAGTGTACACGCCCGGCACGTCGTCGTTCTCGAAGGTCGGCATGAAAGGCACGGCACCCGTGGCGACTACAAGATGTTGTGCGTCGATGTAGCCCACTTCGCCGTTTTCAATATTCTTGATGGCCACGCGACCGCCTTCAAGCAGATCCCAAACGGTATTGTTCAGCAGGATGCCTTCGTGGTTATCACCCGCCAGCGTCTTGGCGATGTCGAAGCCACGCATGCCGCCGAATTTCTTCTCCTTCTCAAAGAAGAAGAACTGGTGGGTCTGCATGTTGAACTGTCCACCGATGCGGGCGTTGTTGTCGACCACGATGTTGCTGATGCCGAAGGCGTTGAGCTGCTCGCGGCAGGCGAGACCTGCGGGACCGGCGCCAATGATGGCCACCTGGGTCTTGTAGATCTTCACCTCACGCGGTTGCGGTTCTTTGGCTTCGGGAAGCACGTTGGCCTCGTTGTTGATGGACTTTACTTCCTTGACGCCGTCGACGAGGGTGATGCAGATACGGCGGATCTTGCCGTCGACGAGCATCTCGCAGGCGCCGCACTTGCCGATGCCGCAGTTGAGGCTTCGGTTACGGCCGTCGAGCGAGTGGCTGTGAACGGGAAATCCAGCTTGGTGAAGGGCGGCGGCGATGGTCTTGCCCCGCTGACCTTTGACGGTCTTGCCTTCGTATTTGAACTCCACTAAATCTTCCTGTGGGATGTCCAAAATGGGGTGTTTTTCAATCTTATACATAGTTTCAGCGTTTGTGTCTTTTTGAAAAAGAAGCACAAAATTATTAAAATCCCAACAAACAAAAAAAATAAATAATAAATATTCTCTAATTTTGCCGCTGAAATGAAAGGTATATCAAACATAGGAATCGTCGGTGCCGGAAAAGTGGGCGCTTCGCTGGGCGCTTACCTGCTGGGCAAAGGCGTTGCGGTCAAGGGCTTTTTCGATGTCTCGAAGGAGCAAGCCCTGTCAGCGGCTGAGCGGACCCAAACCCGTTGCTATGCCTCGCTGCAGGAGCTTCTGGCGGAGACTGAAGCCGTCCTGATCGCCGTGCCCGATGATCTGATTGCCGGTGTCTGGGAGCAATGCCGCCGTTTCCCCATCGTCGGGAAGTGCTTTTTCCACTGCAGTGGTGTCCTGGGCTCGGACGTGTTTTCAGGCCATGCCGAAGCGGGTGTCCATGTTGGCTCGCTTCATCCTGTGTGCGCCGTGAGCAGCCGCGAGTCGCAAGCCGTTTTTTCTGGCAAGTTTTTTGTACTGGAAGGCGACCAAACCGGACTGGAAATGTTGAAATCTTTGATGATGACGACGGGCAATGACTATAGGGTTATCCCGACTGAACAGAAGACCAAGTACCATGCCGCCGCCGTGGCCTCGAGCAACCTGTTTTGTGCCTTGGCCGACCTGGCTGAGGGCTGGATGCGCGACTGCGGCTTTGATCAACAGGCCACCCACGAGCTGCTGGCTCCGCTGATGCTCGGCAACATGGAACACATCGCAAAACAGGGCGTGGTGAACGCCTTGACCGGTCCCGTGGAAAGGAACGACGCCGGCACGGTGGCCAAGCATCTGGCCGTGCTTGATGGCAACGACCGTGAGCTATACCGACTGCTGTCGCTGCGCCTCGTAGAGGTGGCACAACAGAAGCATCCCGATAGAGATTTTACCAACCTTTTGAACGTTTTGATGCAATGAAGAATTCCGTTTTGACATTCAGCAAGAAGAAATCAGAGGGTAAGAAAATTACCGTGCTGACGGCTTACGACTACACCATGGCGAAGCTCCTCAACGACAGTGGAGTGGATGCCATCTTGGTAGGGGATTCGCTGGGCAATGTCATCCTGGGTTACGAGGACACGCTCTCCGTGACCATGGACGACATGGTGCATCATTGCCGTGCGGTGGCTCGCGCTGCCGACCAGGCGATGGTAGTGGTCGACATGCCTTTCATGTCGTATCAGGTGTCGGTGGAGGAGGCCTTGCGCAACGCCGGAAGGCTGATGCAGGAAGGTCGCGCCAACGCTGTGAAGCTGGAAGGCGGCACCCGTGTGTGCCCCCAGATCCGCGCCATGGTCGAGGCAGGCATCCCCGTGATGGCACATCTTGGCCTCACACCGCAGTCGATCAATGCTTTTGGTGGCTATCGTATCCAAGGCAAGACCCAAAATCAGGCCGCCAAGATGCTTTCGGACGCCCTCGCCGTGCAGGAGGCTGGAGCCTTCTCGCTGGTGCTGGAGTGTGTGCCCATGCAGCTGGCCAACTTGATCACCAAGAAGCTTGACATCCCCACCATCGGCATCGGGTCGGGCGCAGGTTGCGACGGACAGGTGCTGGTGGCTCAGGACATGCTGGGCATGACTCCGGGCTCCTCGCCTAAGTTCGTCAAGCGTTTCGCCCCTGTCGGCGAAATGATCAAGCAAGCTGCCAGCGACTATATCAAGGAAGTGGAAGACGGCACTTACCCTTCAGAGGAACACGGTTTTTCCATTGATGATAACATTCTTGAAAAGTTATATTAAGAAGTCAGAATTAAGAAGTCAGGAGACAGAATTATGATAAAAGTTGTTCATACTATCAAAGAGGTCCGCGAGACCGTTAAGGAATGGAGAAAAGAAGGCCTGAGCGTGGGTTTGGTGCCCACCATGGGATTCCTTCATGAAGGTCATAAAAGCTTGATCGACAAAGCAGTGGAACAAAACGACCGTGTGGTGGTCAGCGTGTTCGTCAACCCCATGCAGTTTGGTCCCACCGAAGACCTCGACAAATATCCTCGTGATCTTGCAGCCGACACCCGTCTCTGCGAGGCGGCCGGTGCCAACCTCATCTTCAACCCCGAGCCGGAAGAAATGTACGACGAGGGCTTCTGCTCGTTCGTCGACATGAACGGCCCCACCGCCGAGCTTTGCGGCAAGTCACGCCCTATCCACTTCAGAGGCGTGTGCACCGTGGTGAACAAGCTGTTCAACATCGTGCAGCCCGACCGCGCTTACTTCGGACAGAAGGACGCCCAACAGCTCTCGGTGATCCGCCGCATGGTGAAAGACCTCAACATCCCGATCGAGATCGTGCCTTGCCCCATCATCAGGGAAGCCGACGGCTTGGCTAAGAGCTCACGCAACACCTACCTGAATCCTCAGGAGCGTCAGGCGGCGTTGATCCTGTCGCGCGCCATCAAGGTCGGACAACAATGTGTCGAGGCTGGCGAACGCGATGCCCACAAGGTGGTCGACGCCATGAAAGCCCTCATCGAGACTGAGCCTATGGCCCGCATCGACTATGTGGAGGCTGTGGACTTGAACTCGGTGCAGAAGATCGACAAGGTGCAAGGCGAGGTGCTGTTTGCCATGGCCGTTTACATCGGAAAAACCCGTTTGATTGACAATTTCATTGTGAACATCAAATAATTGCATGAAATGCTGACACAAGTCTTAAAAGCGAAGATCCACCGCGCCACCGTCACCCAGGCGGAACTGGATTACGTGGGGAGCATCACCATCGACGAAGCCTTGATCGAGGCCGCCGGCATCCATGAGTACGAGCGTGTGCAGGTCGTTGACATCAACAACGGCAACCGCCTCGAGACCTACGTCATTGCAGGTGAGCGCGACAGTGGCATCATCTGCCTCAACGGCGCCGCCGCCCGATTGGTGGAAATCGGCGACAAGGTCATCATCATGGCCTACGTGTGGCTCAACGAAGAGGAACTGAAAGCCCACGCCCCGACCGTGGTATTTGTCGATCATGTGAACAAATCGGCACATATCGCGAATTATGAGAAACACGGACTCCTGATTGATCAGGACGACCTTAATACTGAATGGCAATGATGAAGGGCAAAACCATCGTGCTGGGCGTCACAGGCAGCATCGCCGCCTACAAGATCGCAGGGCTGGCAAGCTCCCTGATCAAGGAAGGCTGCGAGGTGCATGTGGTCATGACGCGCAACGCCACCAACTTCATCAACCCCATCACCTTTGAGACTTTGACGGGCAACAAATGTTTGGTGGATACCTTCGACCGCAACTTCGAGTTCCACGTGGCCCATGTGTCGCTGGCCAAGAAAGCCGATGTCATCCTGGTGGCTCCTGCCACCGCCAATATCATTGGCAAGATGGCCTGCGGCATCGCGGATGACATGCTGAGCACCATGGTGTTGGCCGCCCAGTGTCCTATCATCGTCTCCCCGGCCATGAACACCAACATGTTCCGCAACAGCATCGTTCAGGAAAACCTTCAGAAGCTGGCTGCGCATGGCATGGAGATCATCCCACCTCAGGTGGGTAGGCTGGCTTGTGCCGATGTCGGCGAAGGCAAGATGCCCGACGAAGCCGTGCTGATGGCTTATATCCGCAAGGCTGTGGCATACGAGAAGGATCTGCAAGGTTTGAAGGTCTTGGTGACTGCCGGTCCCACTCAGGAAGCCATTGATCCCGTGCGTTTCATCAGCAACCACTCGACGGGCAAGATGGGCTTCGCCGTCGCCCGTGCCGCCATGGAACGCGGTGCCGAAGTGACGCTGGTTTGTGGCCCTACCGCCATCGAGCCGCCCTTGCTGGTGAATGTGGTGAAGGTGCGGAGCGCCGCCGAGATGCTCGAAGCCGTCAAGACGCATTTTCCGCAATCGGATATCTTGATCAAATCAGCCGCGGTGGCTGACTATACGCCAGCGGAATACCATACCGAAAAGGTCAAGAAGAAAGACGGCGACTTGGCGTTGCCTTTGAAACGCACCGCCGACATCCTTCGTGAGGTGGCTGTCATGAAACGGGTCGGACAGCAGGTTTGCGGCTTCTCCATGGAGACGGAGAATCTGATGGAAAACTCCCGCAAGAAACTGGAAGAGAAGAATTTAGACCTTGTCGTAGCCAACAACCTCAATATGGAGGGCGCAGGCTTCGGCGTGGATACCAACGTGGTCACCCTCATCTCCCGTCAGGAGACTGAGCAGCTGTCCATCCTCACTAAAGAGGAGGTGGCACACCGCATCATTGACCAATTGCTCAACCAGCGTAAAGCCTTATGATTCTTTGCATTGACATTGGCAACAGCACCGTGTTCATGGGCTTGATCCATGAGGGCGAAGTGGTCAACTCGGTGCGTTTTCCCTCCGCTTTGACCTCGTTCACGGAGAAGATCGGGGAATTTATCCATGGGTATTCTATAAAAAAGGTGTTGCTCTCGTCGGTGGTTCCCTCGGCAACTCCCTTGGTGGAAGAGGCCGTGCGGGTGCTGACTTCGCTGTCGCCCATGGTGGTCAAGCGAGAGTTGCAGCCCTTCTTTAAGATTGCCTTGGATGTGCCTGCCTCGTTGGGTGCAGACCGCATCGCTGATGCCGCTGGTGCCTTGCATGATTACGATTTACCGTTGATTATCATTGATTTAGGTACGGCAACCACCTTTTCGGTGATTGACCAAGAAGGCGTGTTCCGTGGCGGTTCCATCGGTCCCGGGCTGTATACTTCGTTCCGAGCCATCACCGAGAAGGCGGCACAGCTGAAGGACTATCAGCTGCAAGCGCCTGAAAGCGTCATCGGCACCAACACCCAAAACTGCATCAACAGCGGCATTGTCAACGGTCATGCCGCCATGATCGACGGCATGGTGCGACGCATCGAGGAGGAGACTGGGACGCAATACCAAGTGATCCTCACCGGTGGTGCGGCAAGCAAGGTGACACCGTTTTGCAAGTGTCGGTTAACAGTTGATGAAACCTTGATTCTCAGAGGTTTATATTATTTGGCTTTCGTGGAAAGCAAGCCGCAGGCAGCATCGATGTCCTGACCACGTGAGGCGCGGATGGTGGCGATGATGCCCTTGTCGTTCAAGGCGTCGCGGAAATACGTCATCGTGTTGTTGTCGGGGCTCTTCAGCGGGATGCCCGGCACGTTGTGGTAACGGATCAGGTTGACGCGGCAACGCAGGCTACCCAACAGTCTTGCCATCTCCTTGATGTGATCCTTGGTGTCGTTCAAATCCTTGAAAACGATGTATTCGAACGAGAGTCGGCGCTGGCCGTGCCAGTCGTGCTGCTTCACCAGGTGGATCACCTCCTTGATGGGGTAGTTTTTCTCGATCGGCATGAGTTTCAGGCGCTCATCATGGAAGGGGCTATGCATGCTGATGGCCAGGTTGCACTTCGACTCTTCGAGGAAGCGTTTCAGGTTGGGGATGACGCCGCAGGTCGACACGGTGATGCGGGTCGGACTCCAGCCCAGCGCCCATTCCTGCGTGAGGATGCTTAAAGATCGCATCAGGTTGTCGTAGTTGTTGAGCGGCTCGCCCATGCCCATGAAGACGATGTTGGTCAAGGTGTCGAACTCCGGCAGACTGAGGATCTGGTTCATGATCTCGGCAGAGGTGAGGTTTTTCTCGAAGCCCTGTTTTCCCGTGGCACAGAAGAGGCAGTCCATCTGGCATCCCACCTGGGTGGAGACGCATAGCGTAGCCCGCTCCTTGTCGGGGATGTAAGCCGCTTCCACTGTGCGGTCACCGGCAGGGAAGAGGTACTTCTTGGTGCCGTCGCTCGATGTCTGCACTTTCAAAGGCGCATAGAGGCCCACCTCAAATTGCTCGGCAAGCATCTCGCGCGTCTTTTTGCTGAGGTTCGACATGGCCTCAAACGAGGCGACGCGCTTGCTGTAGATCCAGTCCACCAGCTGTTTTCCCGTGAACTTCGGCAACCCGAGTCCGTTGACGACCTCCTGAATCTCCTCAGGGGTCATGCCTAAGAGTATTGTTTTTTCCATAGCGCAAAATTACTAAAAACGGGGAATTATTGTTACTTTTGCGGCTCATTGTGTATCAAAGGATGAAAAAGCTACTATTATTGGCGTTATCGATATGGCTTTCCTTGGGGATCCAAGCCCAGATCCTCAGCGACAGCAATCTGCCCATCGTGGTCATCGAGACCGATGGCGGCGTGTCCATTCCAGACGAGCCGAAGGTGCTCGGCACGATGAAGATCATCTGGCACCAGGACGGATCGCGTAACTATCTGACGGACATCGACAATCCCGAGTTTTTGAATTACGATGGACGCATCGGTATCGAAAAGCGCGGCAGTTCCTCGCAGATGCTTCCAAAGAAGCCCTACGGCTTGACTACCTTGCAGGATGACGATGAGACGAACAACAACGTGAGCATTCTGGGTATGCCCAAGGAGAACGACTGGATCCTGAATTCCTTGGCTTTTGACGAGACTGGCCTGCGCGACGTGCTGTCGTATGAGCTGTCGGAGCGTTTCGGGCAATATGCGCCTCGGCGGGTGTACTGCGAGGTGATGATCAACGGCGATTACAAGGGCTTGTACGTCTTCATGGAGAAGATCAAGGTCGATAAGGACCGGGTGAATGTCGTGAAGATGAACGACACCTGCAATGTCTTTCCTGAGGTCACTGGAGGCTATATCCTTCAAACCGACCGTGGCGAGTATGGCGACATCGCTTTTACAATGCCGACCAACCTTTACAACTGGTGGGGAGGGTATGAGGATGCCACTTTCGTGTACCATTATCCCAAGGCTGAAGACGTCACTAATGCGCAATCCAACTATATCCGCGAGGTGTTCAACAACCTCAGTTCGGTGGCGGGGAGCCACGATGTCTCCATCACCTCGGGCATCCCTTCAGTGATCGACATCCCTTCGTTTGTCGATTTCATGATCATCGCGGAATACAGCTCCAATGTGGATGTGTACCAGCTAAGTACCTTTTTCCACAAAGACCGTCTGGGCAAGCTTCGCGCGGGCCCGATCTGGGACTACAACCTGGCCTACGGTTATGACGAGTTTGGCGACCGCAGCCGTTACAACGTTTGGCAGTTCGACAACAACGACAACGTTGGGCCGAAGTTCTGGAAAGACCTCTTCGACACCGACGAATTCCGTTGCCATCTGGCCCGTCGCTGGCAGGAATTAACTCAGGAGGGACAGCCTTTGGACTATGATTTGGTGTGCGCCCGCATGGATGAGATCGACTCGCTGATCCTGGAAGGCGTGGACCGCGACAACCAGCGATGGGATAGGATGAACAACCACGAAGAAGCCCTCGGGGAGATGAAGGAATGGATCCAGCTCCGAATGAATTGGCTCGACTCACATATTGGCTTAACTTCAGGCTGCGATGAGGTGAAGCTCCCACCATTGGTCATCTCCAAGATCCATTACCATCCTGAAGACTGGTGGGCTATCGATGGCGACCAGCTGGAGTTTATCGAGATCACCAACAACGGCGATGAGGATGTCGATTTGACAGGCTTTTATTTCCGTGAGTTGGGCGTCACCTACAGCTTCCCTGATAGCGCTGTTTTGGCTGCTCATCAGCCCTTGCTGCTATGTTCCGATTCGGCAGCATTTGCCGAATATTACGGTTTGGAGCCTTTCGGGCAGTTCAACAGGAACCTCTCGAACAAGTCGGAGTATCTGGTGTTGGTGGATGCCTGGGGCAATGTCATCGACGAGGTTCGTTATTTCGACGACGATCCTTGGCCTTGGGAAGCCGATGGCGAAGGCGCTTTTTTGCAGCTCATCGACTTGGATTTGGACAACAGCCTGCCTGAGAGCTGGACGGCGGGTTACAGCTTTGTCTCTGTGTCGGAAAACAAAGCCTCCGAAGGCTTTTGGCTATTTCCCAATCCCGCTTTCAGCACCGTCACTATCGTTGGCTGTCAAGGCGATTATCGCATCACCAATGTGCTTGGCCAAACCTTGCTGACGGGTATCATCAACGAAGAATCCCAGCAGGTTGACGTCAGTCAATTACCTGCTGGGATTTATTTAGTTACCGTTGGAAATAAGACTAAAAAGCTGATTATTTCATAGCCTGTTCAACGGCGACGGCGACAGCGACGGTGGCGCCCACCATCGGGTTGTTGCCCATGCCGAGGTAGCCCATCATCTCGACGTGTGCCGGGACGGATGAGGAACCAGCGAATTGGGCGTCGCTGTGCATGCGGCCCATGGTGTCAGTCATACCGTAGGAGGCGGGACCGGCGGCCATGTTGTCGGGGTGCAGGGTGCGGCCCGTGCCACCGCCTGAAGCCACTGAGAAATAGGGCTTGCCAGCGAGGAGGCGCTCTTTCTTATAGGTGCCTGCCACAGGATGCTGGAAACGGGTTGGGTTGGTGGAGTTGCCAGTGATGGAGACGTCAACGTTCTCCAGCCACAGGATGGCCACGCCTTCGCGGACATCGTCGGCGCCGTAGCAGTTCACCTTGGAGCGGAGGCCAGTGGAGTAGGGGATGCGCTCCACGACGGTCACCTTGCCGGTGTAGTAGTCGAACTCGGTGCGGCAGTAGGTGAAGCCGTTGATGCGGCTGATGATCTTGGCGGCGTCTTTGCCGAGGCCGTTCAAAATTACACGCAGGGGTTTCTGGCGCACCTTGTTGGCCATCTCGGCGATCTTGATGGCGCCTTCAGCAGCGGCGAAGCTCTCGTGACCCGCCAGGAAGGCGAAGCACTCGGTCTCCTCGCGGAGTAGACGGGCGGCGAGGTTGCCGTGGCCCAGACCGACCTTACGGTCGTCGGCGACGGAACCGTCGATGCAGAACGACTGGAGGCCCTCACCGATGGCTTCGGCAGCTTCGGCAGCGGTCTTGCAGCCCTTCTTGATGGCGATGGCAGCACCGCAGGTGTAAGCCCACTTCACGTTCTCGAAGCAGATGGGCTGAGTCTCCTCAGCGGTCTTGTAAGGGTCAATGCCCTTGGCTTCACAGATCTCGTCGGCTTCCTCGATGCTCTTGATGCCGTATTTGTTCAATACTTTCAGGACATTGGCCATGCGGCGTTCCTGACTTTCGAATTTAACTTCTCTTCTTGCCATGGTATGTCCTCCTTATTCTTTACGTGGATCAATATACTTTGCGGCGTCGGCAAAGCGACCATACGTTCCCTTTGCTTTTTCCAATGCCGTGTTGGCGTCGTCGCCTTTCTTGATGAAGTCCATCATCTTGCCGAGGCTAACAAATTCGTAACCGATGATTTCGCTGTTCTCGTCCAAGGCGATGCGGGTGCAGTAGCCTTCAGTCATCTCGAGGTAACGGGGACCCTTTTCGAGGGTGCCGAACATGGTGCCGACTTGGCTGCGCAGACCCTTACCGAGGTCTTCGAGCGAGGCGCCGACCAGCAGTCCGCCTTCGGAGAAAGCCGACTGGGAGCGACCATAGACGATTTGCAGGAAGATCTCGCGCATGGCCGTGTTGATGGCGTCGCACACGAGGTCGGTGTTGAGGGCTTCGAGGACGGTCTTGCCAGGCAGGATCTCAGCCGCCATGGCCGCCGAATGGGTCATGCCAGAGCAGCCAATGGTCTCCACCAAGGCTTCTTGAATAATGCCGTCCTTCACGTTGAGGGTCAGCTTGCAGGCACCTTGTTGGGGGGCACACCAGCCGATGCCGTGGGTGAACCCACTGATGTCTTTCACATCTTTGACGCGCACCCATTTGCCTTCTTCCGGAATCGGAGCGCAAGGATGGTTGGCGCCTTTCTTCACGCAGCACTGATGCTGCACTTCTTGGGTATAGATCATATTAAAAGGTTTAAAATTTTTAGATTCAAAAATTTGGGCAAACCTTAGATTTGCAGCGTGGTTGTCTGCGAACCAGGAATGCGAGAGCAAAAATAGTAAATTTGCGTGAAATACAGATAGAAAGTCTATAAAAGAATAACGTATAACCTGGACAATGGGATCGGGCGGTTAACAATG
>JAGCPG010000016.1 GCA_017645245.1 Bacteroidales bacterium | reverse complement strand
TTATAATTCGCACTACAAATATAAGAAATAAATCGATACAAACAAGGGTTATCTCGTTATTTTTTAACAAGATAACCCTATTTTTTTCTGACAAAAACTATAAAAACAAAAAAAGAGAGCGACCTTTTTAGTCGCCCTCTTTAAAAAAATCATTCGAAGGACTTCAAGGCTTCCTTGATGATCTCGATGGCTTGACGCAGCTCAGCCTCGGTGATGACCAAGGGCGGAGCGAAGCGGATGATGTGCTGGTGCGTAGGCTTGGCCAGCAGGCCGAGGTCACGCATCTTCAAGCAGACATCCCAAGCTTCTTTGCCATCTTTGGGTTTAATGATCACGGCATTGAGCAAGCCTTTACCACGGACTTTCTCAATCATCGGGCTCTTGATCTTGCCAATCTCCTCACGGAAGATCTTACCCAGACGGTCAGCGTTTTCCATCAGGTGCTCGTCCTTGATGACTTGCAAAGCGGCGATGGACACGCGGGCAGCAATCGGGTTGCCACCGAAGGTGGAGCCGTGCTCGCCGGGCTTGATGTTCAGCATGATGTCGTCGTCAGCCAACACGCAGGAGACCGGAACGACACCGCCACCGAGGGCCTTGCCCAGGATCAGGATGTCAGGACGCACACCTTCGTGGTCGCAGGCCAGCATCTTACCCGTACGGGCGATACCGCACTGCACCTCGTCGGCCATGAACAGCACGTTGTACTTCTTGCAGATGTCATAGCACTTCTTCAAGTAGCCATCATCGGGGACATACACACCAGCCTCACCTTGGATGGGCTCCAGCAAGAATCCGGCGATCTCCTTGCCTTCCTTGGCCAGCACCTTCTCGAGTGCGTCGGGATCGTTGTAAGGGATACGGATGAAACCGGGAGTCATGGGGCCGTAGTTGGCGTAGCTCTCGGGGTCGTTACTCATGGTGATGATGGTGATGGTACGGCCGTGGAAGTTGCCTTCGCAGCAGACGATCTTCACCTTGTCGTTCGGGATGCCTTTCTTGACCACACCCCAACGGCGAGCCAGCTTCAGACCGGTCTCGTCGGCCTCGGCGCCAGAGTTCATCGGCAACACCTTGTCGTAGCCGAAGTACTCGGTGACATACTTCTCCCAAACGCCCAACGCATCGTTGAAGAAAGCGCGTGAACTGAGGGTGAGACGGTTGGCCTGTTCGGTCATGGCCTTAATAATGGCCGGATGGCAGTGGCCTTGGTTGACTGCTGAATAAGCTGAGAGGAAGTCGAAGTATTCCTTGCCTTCGACATCCCACACCTTGGCGCCCTTGCCCTTGGCGAGGACGACTGGCAGCGGGTGATAGTTATGGGCTCCGTATTTCTCTTCGAGCTCCATAGCCTGCTGTGATGACGTGATTTTTTCGATCATATCGATTTAAGATTTAAGGATTTATGATTCAAATTTGATTTTGCGGCGCAAAGATATGGCTTTATTTTGAAAGAATCAATATCAAATGGCAACGTATGGATTGAAATCTTTCTCTTCACCAATGGTGGTGGTTTCGCCGTGACCGCTGAAGACCTCCGTTTCGTCAGGCAAGGTGAACAATCGGGAACGTATGGATTCGTGAAGCTCGTCGAAGTCACCGCCTGGAAGGTCGGTTCGGCCTACACTGCGGCAGAAAAGGGCATCGCCAGTGAAGACCCAACCCTCAACAGGAGCATAAAGACTAATGCTTCCCTTGGCATGTCCCGGGGTGCAAATCACCTCCAAAACACCCTCACCCACTTTGATTTCTTGGTCATCCTCCAAATCCACATCGGGCTGATCGATGTCGCCGACAGGCTGGAATCCCAGCCACACCGCCTGGCGTTTGGCTTGGGTAAAGTCGTAATGCGTGTCGGAATGGGCTGCCACAGGGATGCCATAGCGGCGTTTCACGACGTTGTTGCCGACCACATGGTCCACATGACCGTGGGTGTTGATCACCATCAAAGGCTTCAGCTGATGACTGTCGATGAAGCCGAACAAACGGTCTTCCTCCGAAGGAGACGAGCATCCGGGGTCGATGATGACACACTGTTTGGTCTCATCGTAAATGAGATAGGTGTTCTCCCCGAAAGGATTGAAAACAAAAGATTCAAGTAAGAGCATACCGTCAAAATTTGAGGCAAAAGTAAGGAATTTTAGCTATTTTTGTAGGCTGATTTTAAAAGAAATGAAGTCAATCAGGAGAAGCATCTTTCGTTTGTGGCTGTTGGCGGCGCTCACCGTCATGACTTCATTCGCATACGCCCAATTCTATAACGGCATGAACATGGAATTCGGCAAAAACCGCATCCAGTGGAAGGAATTCTATTGGTCCTTCTATAAATACGAAACCTTCGACGTGTATTACTACCAAGGCGGCACCGAGCTCGCCAACTACGTGCTCAACTACGCCAAAGAAGCCATCCCTGACATGGAAAAACGTTTCGGGAAACACTTCGGAAACAAAGTGCAGTTCTTGGTTTTCAACAGCTTGAGCGACTTGAAACA
Organism: Bacteroidales bacterium; assembly: GCA_017645245.1. GTDB lineage: Bacteria > Bacteroidota > Bacteroidia > Bacteroidales > F082 > Limimorpha. The sequence continues at coordinate 3,465 of JAGCPG010000016.1, read as the reverse complement.
GAGCAACCTGAACAACGACGAAGAGGAGTCGGGCAACACCGGCGGTGTCACCAAGATCATCGGGTCAAAGGTACTCCTGTATTTCGACGGCAACTACGTGAACTTCGAAAAGCAGATCCAGAAAGGCATCGCGCAGCTGCTGATGATCCAGATGATGAACGGCACTTCCATTGGCTCACAGATCCGCAGTTCCTACCGATACGACATCCCTGAATGGTTCCAGAACGGCCTCTGCGCCTACATCACCGAGGATTGGGACAGCTACAAGGAAGACCGACTTCAACGGGGTATCCTGTCAGGCGATTACAAGAAAATCAACCAGTTGAGGGATCAGGATGCCATTATCGCTGGTTATTCGTTTTGGGGTTTCATCGAGGAAAAATACGGCAGCAAGTCCTTCAACGAAATCCTGACCTTGGCCGAACACTCGCAAAACGTCAAGAAGTCGCTGCTGTATGTCACAGGCGTCAAATACAAGGATCTGGTAAAGCAGTGGTACAACTTTTACGAGGAGCGCTACAAGAATATCAAACAGGAACTGCCCAGCGAGGTGATGCCGTTGAAATACCGCAAATACCGCACCTTCACTGAGCCTGAGATCAGTCCCGACGGCAAGCGCATCGCCTACGTGAGCAACGACGAGGGGCGCATCAGCATTTGGGTTGAAGACCTAAATACGGGCAAAAAGGAACGGCTCTACAAGACCGGATACCGCTCCGACACTTGGATTGACACCTCTTTCCCCCTGCTGGCGTGGCATCCCAACGGCAACATCCTTTCATTCATCATTGAGGAAAAAGGCAAGATCCAGCTTTGCAACCTCGATCTTGAAACAAAGAAGATCGGAAAGACTTATCTGTTTGAATTCCAGAAAGTAACATCATTCTCCTACGCCCATAAGGATCGCAAGATCGTCCTCTCGGCCTCCCGCTTCGGGAAACCCGACATTTATGTGTACAACATGTTTTCCAACACTCTGGAGCAGATCACCAACGATCATTACACCGACCTCTCCCCTGTGTTCACCGCTGACGACCGGCAGATCATCTTCAGCTCTAACCGCGAAGGCAAAAGCAATCTCTTTGCCTACGACTATGTCACCAAGAGCGATGATCTCCGCAACCTGACCAACCAACGGCTTTCAAGCAGCATCCTTCCCAAATCGTTCGCAGGTAACAAGCTGTTTTACCTCAACGACTCCTGCGGCTATTTCAACCTGTACGAAGCCTTGTTCGACAGCGCCGTGAGCCACATCGACACCACGGTGCATTACCGCTACTTCATGGTCAGCAAACCCTTGACGAACTACACTTCCAGCATCATCGACTACTCCTACAACCCGAGAGAGAAGAAGCTGATGATGCTGTTTCCCGACAAAAACGGGCAAAAGCTTTACTCCACCTATTATAAAACCGGCAACGCCGGCCCAAACCAGCTTAGTCCCTACGCCCAGCAGCGCCTGCTGAAGCAAAAGCTAGAGGAGACCAAGATCCCTGAGAAGACCACCACCCACCGTTTCAAGAACAGTTACCGAACCCCACGGAAAAAACACCCTTCGGGATTTGTGTCCGACAGCACCGGCCAGATCGCAACGCCAGAGGAAATCACCAGCTCCGAACAACTTTTGGTGGCCAAAAAGGACACCGTCGTTAGACCTCGCAACTATTACGTGGAGCTATTCACCAACGAGCTCATCAGCCAGGTGGATTTCAGCTACATGAACTACAGCTACCAGCCTTTCACCGGCGGCGGTTCAGCCATTTACCTCAACTCGGGATTCAAGGTGTTTCTAGGTTCCATGATGTCGGACCTCATGGAAGACTATAAAATCGACATCGGGGTGAAGTTAAACACCTCTTTCATCAATAACGAATACGCCGTTCGGTTCCGCGACCTTAGCAAACGCCTCGACAAGAGCCTGACGCTGCATCGCTACGTCACCGACGACGGCAACAGCTACGACTATTTCCGCACCTACACCAACGAAGCGTTCTATACCCTGAGCTATCCTTTCAACGAGACGTTAAGTCTCAGAGGCACTGCCATTTACCGATGGGACAAGCGGGTTACGCTGGCGTTGGACTATTACAGCCTCACCGCCGAAAACGAGATCAACAACCTCGGAGGCCTGAGGGGTGAGTTGGTGTACGACAACTCCAAAAAGATCCAGACCAACCTTTATGTCGGATCGAGGGGTAAACTCTTTGCCGAGTATTACCAAACCATCAGCAAGGACTCAAAAAACCTCTTCGTTGTCGGCTTCGATTACCGCAACTACACTCGCATCCACCGCAATTTCATCTGGGCCAACCGCATCGCTGGAAGCAGCTCGTTCGGACAAAACAAGTTGATCTATTACATGGGCGGCGTGGACAATTGGATTTGGGCCAAGTTTGACAACGAGACGCCCATCGACTACAACCAAGGTTTCACCTACCAGACCTTGGCCACCAACATGCGAGGCTTCAAGCAAAATATCCGCAACGGCAACAACTTCCTGGTGATCAACAGTGAGTTGCGATTCCCCGTGTTCAGCTATCTGCTCAACAGGCCTATTAATATGCAGTTCATCAAGAACTTCCAGGTGATTGCTTTCGGCGACATCGGCACGGCTTGGACTGGCTGGAATCCATACGATCTCAGCAATTCGCTCTACACCTCCCATTACCATGATGGCAGCCTCGACATCAGCGTGACCAAGGTCAAGGAACCCATTGTGGGCGGCGTGGGTTTAGGCCTAAGAACCTCTGTATTAGGCTATTTCGTTCGGGGCGACATGGCTTGGGGCATCGAAAACGGACATTTCATCAAGAAACCCCAGTTTTACCTTTCGTTCAACTTGGATTTCTGATCACTCCTGCATTTCTTGATATGAAGGCAGGTGATCCATGGTACTCAAGGAACCGTTTTCCGTCTTGAAACAATAACAATTCCCGCCGTTATAAAGCATCAAAAACTTGGGATGAAGAGCCGAGTAATAGCGCACAGCCTGATCCAAGGTCTTTTGGGAGATTTGAACCGATTCAGCCTTACATTCCACAATCATCAGGGGATTGCCATCCTGGCCGAACACCACGGCATCGCAGCGCTTGTCAAGCCCATTGACCTTGACAGAATACTCCACCGCCAGCAAGCCCGCCGGAACACCAAGATGCTCCACCAACAGATACAATGCCTTTTGCCGCACCTCCTCCTCGGGAGTGAGCGCACAATAGCGTTTCCTCAATGGATCAAAGACCTGCGTCTTCCCTTCTTGCGTCCTCGTTTTGAACCATTGGAGCGTCGGCATGGCACAATGTTAATCCTCGACCTTGATACTGTAGAGCAGCGACTGGAGCTGCAGCAGATCGTCGCGTTTGTCGTGGTTGGGATAATAAACAAAGCCCTCGAGGGTCACCAAGTTGCCCGTCTTATTGTCGGGGAAGGTGTAGGAAATGAACGGACCAGCCATGTAATCACCCACCA
>JAGCPG010000084.1 GCA_017645245.1 Bacteroidales bacterium | reverse complement strand
CCAATGGAAGAGCGGTTTGAACGGTAAAGTGTTTGGCGCTTCCAGTGATCCAGCCAGGGCCATCTATGTCCGTCAGGATAGCGGGGCTTACGATCCCTACAATCCGACTTTCACGGCTACTAGCACGACCTATCAAAGAAATGTCATTTCTATCGATATGGTCACTAACGGTCCTGTTCCCCCAGCGCCTGTAATTGTTGCTGACATCATCACCGAGCCTGCAGATCTCAACCTCGGTTATCGTCCTATCGGTTACTGGATGGAGCCTTATACCTTCAAGTTCTTCAGCCAGGATGCCAATGCCAACATCAACCAAGTGATCAACGGCAGCAATGCTTTCATGACCGTGAATCTTGAAACCCCGGTTCTCGTCGAATTGGACGGTGAAGGCGTAGAAGCCACCATCACCACTGGCAATGCCACCGCTGGCGATATCACCGAGCAGTTTGCCATCGACTTCAACGGAACCAGGGTCCTCAAGACCTTCAACATGAGCGCTGTGGCATACGAACCGGTTGAAGGCGACGTCTTCGAATTGGCTCAGGAAGTCACCATTCCTTTCACTGGAAACGCTCCTGCCGGTATCCACAAGAACTACAACCTCAAAGACGCAGCTCCCGATGCAGCTGACGTTATCTACAAGTTCACCTTGGATGAGGCTGTGATGCTCACCGCTGGTACCAACGGTGCCAATGGCGTTGCCAAGCTCTATGCCGAAGACTTCAACGGCGAGCCTGGTCCTATGGAAAACAACTACTACGAGTATACAACTGGCGGTGATCTCGAACCTGTCGATGCTTGGTTCAACTATCCTTACACTGGCAGCAATACTTGGTTTGGTACCCAGGCTGGTGGCGGATTCTTGTATGGTTATAAGATTCCTGCTGAATTCCTCGCTGGTTTTGGCCATTGCTACATTACTGAAGTTGATGCAGCCGCTCGTGAGTCATATCCTTACAACCTCTATGTGTTGAAAGGCGGTGAGACTCCCGCTGATGCTACCATGGTTTACTATCAGGAAATGACCGAGAACCCTGTTGCTATGTCATCCTTCCAAATGGGTATCAATACTCCTTTTACCATCGGTGAAACCGAAAATGTTTGGGTGATGTTCTATACAGCCAGCCCGTATGCAGCTTACTGCGGAAAAGATCTTGAAGATCCCGCAAATGCCAAGATTTGGTACACCATCAATGGCACAGACTGGTATTCAAATGAGACCTACACTCCTGTGATTTATGTCCATTTGGAATATCCTAACCCAGTTGATCGCGGTGAAGTGGTGCTGAACCTTGCCGATATGAGCATTAAACCCTTCAACGGTGAAGGCACCCTTGGTGAAATTAAGGGTAACGTTGCCATGCCGGTGCATCCTACCATGCGCAACCGTGATGACCAGATCTCCAACATGTTCGTACCTGCCGGTACCTACTATCTGGCTGTGGCCTCCACCGAAGAAAACTTCGATGTCCATATCTCCACCTCTGAAGTTCCTGCTCCTGAGCAAGCCACTATCATTGCTCCTGAAGACGGCGAACAAGGTGTCACCAACGGCTATGTCATGCAATGGACTCTGGGCAACTACACTCAAGAGTACCAGATCGTTCTGGGTACTCAGTTCCCGCCAACCGACATTCTGGTTGATTGGACTCCCAACCTGGCTCAATCCTTGAACCTCACTGGTTTGCAGAACAACAAGACCTACTTCGTCCAGATCAACGCTCGTAACGTCACTGGTACTACCATGGGCGTTGTCACTGGTTTCACCACCGCTATCGAAGGCGTTAACGGCTTCGTTGCTGAAAGTGAGAACCTCTATCCTGGTGAAGACGCTGTGTTCACTTGGACTCCCAATGGTCGTTCACTGCAAGGCTACAACCTCTATCAAGACGGTGTGAAGGTTAACGAACAACCTATCGTTGGCACCACCTACACTGTTGAAGGTCTTGCCTACAACATGGAAGGCTATGCATTCCAACTCACAGCCGTCTACGACGAAGGTGAATCACAACCTACTGAGCCTATTTTGGTTTACATGACTGGTTATGCTAACGTGAGTGGTACGGTGTTCGAGCAAGATGGCGAAACCATCGTTGCCGGTGCTTCCGTAGAACTCCGCGGTACCGATGAGTATGGTGTGGAACAAGGCTTTGTTACCACCACTAACGACGCAGGCATCTACACTGTGGAAGTCCTCGCCGGTACAGCTTATCGCGCTTACGCTTACAAGGACGGTTATCAGGAAAGCCCTGGTGAAGACCTCTTCAACATCGCTTACGGAGATATCTTCGAAAACATCAACGTCCTCCTCTATGAAAGCTACACTCCTCTTGGTCAGATTACCGCTACCCTCCAAGCAGAAGAAAACAATGTCCTCGTTGAATGGGATTGGGCTCCTGCTGAGATGGTTGTCGACTTCGAGACCGGTGACTTCAGCCAGGCTGAGTTTGTGATGCCCGCACAATATCCTTGGACCATCACAACCACCAACCCATACGAAGGCACCTACTGCATGAAGTCAACCTGCGAAGGCATTGCCAGTGGTTCTTCATCCATCGAAGCTGTTGTCAATGTTCCTTTCGAGGCTGGTAAGATGAGCTTCTGGGTCAGAACCTCTTCAGAGAGCAACTACGACAAGTTCCACTTCTACATTGACGGTGTTGAGCAAGGCTCTGCCCTCAGCGGCCAGAACCCGTATGCTTTCAAGGAGTATGCCGTTACCGGTGGTACACACACCTACAAGTGGGAATACACCAAGGACAGCTCGGTGAACAGCAACGACGACTGCATCTATGTGGACTACATCACCATGTTCAGACAAGATGTGCCGCTGCCGCCAGTCCAAGGCGCTACCACTTATGACTTCGAAGATGGCACCATGATGGGTTGGACCTCACTCGACGCTGATAACGATGGTTATGGCTGGGTGTCAAGTTCTGATCCTGGTATCTACCACAACGCTGGTGTCAGTCTTGCTGGTACTGGTCACGATGCTTCACAGGCTTACGTGATTTCCGGTTCTTACAGCAACTCAGCTGGTATCGCTCTGAACCCGGACAACTACCTCATTGCTCCTACTCAGATCTCTGCTGAGAATGGCGCTCAGATCCAATTCTGGGCTTGCGCTCAGGATGCCAGCTATGCTGCTGAGCACTTCGGTGTTGCCGTTTCAACAACCACAGCTACCGCCGCTGCCTTCACCACCGTCCAAGAGTGGACAATGACCGCTAAGGGTCCTCAAGGCAGAACAGCTGAAGCAGAACAAGATATCCGCGGCACTCGTGCTCAAGGTACTTGGTATCAATATGTCGTTGACCTCAGCTCCTACGCTGGTCAGGACATTTGGGTGGCTATCCGTCACTTCAACTGCTATGACATGTTCATCCTGAACGTTGACGATATCCTCGTGGCTGACGGTTCAGCTAAGGGCACTGTTGTTGACAACACCCGTAGCCTCCAGAACTTCAACCTCTATCGTAGAAACAACTTCACTGACTCTATCGCTGAGCTGATTACCTCACCCGCTTCCAGTGTGTTCTCATACATTGACAATGCATGGGCTAACCTGCCTGCAGGTAAGTATCAGTGGGGTATCCAGGCTACCTACGCTGGCAACGCTGGTGAACGTGGCGATCGCGGTGAATTGACCGTTTGCGAAGGCTCATCAACCAGCAGCTACATCCCAGTCTTCGGTCTGTGGATGGATGACTACACCAGAAGCGAAATGATCTATCCTGCTGAAATGCTCGCAGGCATGAACGGCGGTCAGATCAGCTCACTCAAGTATTACATCAGCTCTCCTGCTACCGGTGCATGGTCTGGTGACGTGTTCAACGTCTACCTGAAGGAAGTGGATGCCACTACATTGAGCAGCTACTACACTTCAACCGGTGCCAGCATCGTCTATACAGGCAGTTTGGACGGCACAGGCACTGAAATGACTGTCAACTTCACTACGCCTTACACCTACAACGGAGGCAACCTCCTTGTTGGTTTCGAAGAGATTGAATGTAGCACCTATAAGTCTTGCTACTTCTATGGCGTCGAAGCTACTGGCGCTTCAGCTTCTGGCTACAACAGCTCATCAGTGGCAAATGCTTCATTCAACCAGCGCAACTTCCTGCCTCAGACCACCTTCACCTATTCAGGTGGCGGCGGTGGCGGTACTGTTACTGGCGATGGCCTGTCAGAAATCGTCTGGTCCAACGAGATTGAAAAGGATCTGTATGCAGAAGTTACTGTGAACGTGTCCTTGAACAACGGTCAGGCTCCTGTGGGTGTCAGCGTTTCATTCAATGACATCAACATGCTTACCGATGAAAACGGTACGGCCGTGTTCGAGTCCCTGCTGAAAGGCACCTATCAACTCACTGTTACTATGCCTGACTTCTTCGATTACACTGAGGAAGTGGAGATCGATGACAACGTGGAAGTGTTCAACGTCACTTTGATTGAGAACGTCGGTCCTGTTGCTGATCTGTACGTTTCACCTACAGGCTGGGCCATGTGGAATGGCGGTGCAGCTCCGACACCTCCAACACCTCCGACTCCTACAGGCGGTCAGTGGTACTACTATGACAATGGTACCAATGTTGACGCTATTGGTCTGAATGGTGGCGGCTCCTTCTATTGGGGCGTCATGTTCCCTGCTGGCCAATACGAAGGCAACACCGTAACCAAGGTGAGCATGTATGACTATTCCGCACACACTGGCAGCATCATGATCTATCAGGGTGGCTCCACTGCTCCTGGAACAGTGCTTTCAACCACTGCTTACACCTGCACTGGTATTGAAGACTTCATCGAAGTCACACTGACATCACCTGTCACCATCGATCCTTCACAGAACCTCTGGATTGTTTTGAACAACAACGACGGTGGCTATGTGGCTGCTTGCTGCGACAACACAGGCAGTGCCAATGGTCGTTGGATCAGCCTCGATGGTTCAAGCTGGGAGGATGTCGCTTCCTATGGTCTCAACTACACGTGGATGATCCGCGCCTACGTTGAGGGTACTCGTGGTGGTGCTTATTATAGCCCGGTTGCCGAGGTTTCTACTCCTTCGCAGACCAGAGCCAACGATGTCTTCGTTACTGCTGGCGTTGCCAAGGGTAACAAGGCTGATCGTTCCGCTTTGAGCTACAAGGTGATGATCGACGGTCAATATGAAGGTGAAACGGTTTATCCGTTCTTCCAGCATGATGTTACCGACTTCGAGGCCGGTTCAGAGCACACCACAGAAGTGGCTGCCATCTACGCTACTGGTTTCGGCGAGTGGGTTTCTTACACTTGGACCTACGCTCCTTGCGACAACTACGCCGGTGTTGAAGATCTCAATGCTGTACAAGAGGGTACCAATGTGAACCTCACTTGGACCATGCCTTCCGGTTCTGGTCCTAATCCTCCGACACCTCCGACTGGTGGTTGGACTGAAGGTTTCGAAAGCGGAATGCCTGCTGGCTGGACCGTTGTCGACGGTAACAACGATGGTTGGACATGGTGCTTGACCAGCGCTATTCCTTCCACTTGGACCTACTATGCAAGCGTGACACTTGATTGGTATCGTACAGGTACCAACGCTATCTGCAGCGGTTCCTACATCAACGGTGTTGGTGCTCTCACACCTAACGAATACCTCGTTACCACACAGGTAACCCCGAGTGCCGGTTCAACATTCAGCTTCTGGGCTGCTGCTACCGATGCCAGCTATCCTTCTGATCACTTCGGTGTTGCAGTTTCCACAACAGGCACGAATCCGTCAGACTTCGTGATGATCAATGAATGGACACTGACCGCTAAGAACGGTGGTCACAACGGTGGTCGCGCTTCACGCGACGGCAATGGCGCTAAGATTGGCACTTGGTACAACTACAGTGTTGACCTCAGCTCATACGCTGGACAGGCCATCTACATTGCCATCCGTCACTTCAACTGCAACGACCAGTACATTATGTGCGTCGATGATATTGAATTCACAACCGCTGCCAAGGGCAACCGCGACATGTGGGATTATGTGGCTTCCTTCACCGGCACCAGCGCTGGTCAGCAAGCTGTCGCTACCGATGGTAACTACATCTACACTGCCAGCTGGCAAACCACACCTACCGGTGGTTACACCTTCTACAAGTATCAGATGGACGGCACCTTCGTTGAGGGCTTCGACATTGCTGGCGCTACCGGCATCCGCGACCTCACCACCGACGGTGACTACTTCTATGGTACTTCAGGCGGTGCTCAGCTCTTCATCCTTGACTTCAACAACCAGACTTTGGTTGGTACCATTAACTGCTCCGGTTTGACTTCACGCCACGTCTCCTACGATCCTGAACGTGATGGCTTCTGGTCAGGCAACTGGACAACCTTGGATCTGTACAGCCGTACCGGTGCTTTGATCCAGAGCGGTCCCGCTACGACCAGCGCTTACGGTTCAGCTTACTACAAGGATGCTGACAACGTTGAACACCTCTTCCTGTTCTGCCAGACTCCTTCAGGCGGTTCCAATAGAGTTGAGGTCTATGATTACAATATCACTACCGGTTCGCTGGGTTCAAGTCCAGTCAAGGTTCTCTCTGACATTCCTGGATACAATGCAACAGATGGTATTGCCGGCGGTTGCTTCATTGGCAACTACAATGGCAACACATGCTTCTATGGCAATGTACAGCAAGATCCTAACCTCATCGGTATCTACGAGATCGCTGCAGGCAGTGGTCCTACCCCGCCTACACCTCCGACTCCGGGCAACCTCCTTGGTGCCTACGTGTTCCGTAATGGTGAAGTCATCGCTCAACTCGGCGCCGACGCTACCAGCTATATTGACGCAGGTGGTGACGACGACGATGAATACTGCGTGAGAGTGGTTTATAGCGACTACGCTATGTCATGCCCAGAGTGCGTCAATGTGGATTACACTTGCTATCCTGTGACGAACCTCCAGGGCGAACACTCCTTCACACCTACCTCACATGTCACCCTCACTTGGGAGAACGAACATCACTATGATGGCGTTACTTACGATGTGTACTTCAACGACACCCTCCAGGGCAATACTGCTGAGATGACCTACGTCGTTGACATTGAGGATCGTGAAGCATTCACCTTCGGTGTGGTGGCTGTGTATCCGAACTGCGAATCAGAAATGGTGACCATCGTGGTTAACGTTACTGGTGTCGATGAGATCGGACAGAACATCGCTATCTATCCTAACCCGACCAGCAGCAACGTGACCATCGAGGCTACGGGTATGCGCCACATCACTGTGGTCAGCTCACTCGGCCAGGTGGTTTACGATGCCGATGTCGAGGCTGATATGCTCCAGTTGAACCTTGGCCAATTCAAGGCAGGTCTCTACATGGTTCGTATCAACAGCGAGGCCGGTGTTATCGTGAAACGCGTGACCGTGGTCAAGTAATCCTTGACACAGTCAAATGAAAAAGGGTGGCCGATCGGCCACCCTTTTTTTGTATGTCATTCAACCAATAAAACCAGTCCTTTCAAGTAAGCCCCTTCGGGGTGGAAGATATTGATGGGATGATCGGCGGGCTGCGAGAGCTGGTAAAGGATGCGGACGTTGCGTCCCGCCTCGATGGCGGCAGCCGTCACGATGCCTTGGAAGGTCGTCTTATCCACCGCCTGTGAGCAGCTGAAGGTAAACAGGATGCCGCCCTTGGCGATCTTCTTGATGGCCTCGGCGTTGATGAAACGATAGCCCTGCAAGGCGCGATGCCTGTCATGATGCCGTTTGGCGAACGCCGGTGGATCCAAGATGATCAAGTCAAACTCGCCGTCATCCATTTTCATGACATAGTCCTTCATGTCGTCGGTGATGCAAGGATTCATCTCCGTGGAATAGCCATTGAGCTCCAGATTGGCTTTGGCGGCCTCCATGGCCTTTCCCGAGGCATCCACCGTGACCACCCGTTTGGCGCCGCCTTTCAAGGCCGTCACCGAAAAGCCTCCTGTATAGCCGAAAGCGTTGAGCACCGTTTTGCCATTCGCCAGCTGACGCACCAACTCACGGTTGTCGCGCTGATCGATGAAAAAGCCCGTTTTCTGCCCGTTCTCCCAATCAATGATGAAACGGCTGTCGTTCTCCACGATGGGTTCGTTGATGCGTGAGCCGAAGAGATAACCGTCTGAAATGGCATCTTCCTTGCCCATGCGTCTCATGGCTTCGAGACTTTTGTTGTAGATGGCCTGCAAACCCAACTCGGGGATGAGCTTCAATGCCCTGACGATCTCCTTCAGGTGGAGTGCCATGCCTTCCGTCTGGGCCTGCACTACGGCCGTGTGGCCATAAACGTCGATGATCAGGCCGGGCAGGCTGTCACCCTCGGAGTGGACCAGCCGGAAGCAGTTGGTATGGGGATTGCCGATCAGTCCCATGGCCTGTCGAACCTCGAAGGCATGCTTCAGCTTGTCCAGAAACAGCCATTCGTCGACCTTGCGGTTTTCGAAGCACAGCAACTTGACGGCAATGCTCTCCGATTCACAGAAACCTGTGCCCAGAATCTTGCCCTGGAAGTCGGTTACAGTGACGGTATCGCCTGCTTGCAGGCCTTCAGGGCCTTTTTCAATGGCACCTGAGAAGATCCAAGGGTGAAAACGGTGGACGGCATCCTCCTTGCCTTTGAAGAGGCGGATGACGGGATAAAGGGGTGTTTCGATCATAGATTCATTTTTTGCAAAGATACAGATTTGGATAGGAATGATTATCTTTGCCGAAAGAAATTATCTTTTGCCATGAAAGACAACACATTCATTATAAGCGGCCAGATCGTCGATTTGGTACATTCACGCATATTTCCTGGATCCGTCACCGTCGACGATGGCAAGATCGTTGAGATTGTGCCGTTGCCTTCAGCTGAGCAACGGTATATCATGACCGGATTCATCGATGCCCACATCCACATCGAGAGCTCGATGGTGCCGCCTTCAGAATTTGCGAGGATGGCGGTGTGCCATGGCACGGTGGCCACGGTGAGCGATCCCCACGAAATTGCCAACGTGATGGGTGTGGAAGGTATCGACTTTATGATCCGTAGCGGCAAGCGCGGCCATTTCAAGTTTTTCTTTGGTGCGCCCAGCTGCGTGCCAGCCACCACGTTTGAGACTTCTGGCTTCACCCTCGATGCCCAAGCCATCGAGACCCTCATGGCCCGTGACGACATCTATTACCTCTCGGAGATGATGAATTATCCTGGCCTACTGGCCGACGATCCAAAGATCCTGAAAAAGCTGGAGGCGGCCAAGCGGTACGGGAAGCCCATCGACGGCCATGCGCCCATGCTGACGGGCGACGACATCAAGAAGTACATTGGCTCTGGTGTCAGCACCGATCATGAGTGTTTCACTATCGATGACGCCCTAGAGAAGATCAATCTGGGTATGAAGATCTTGATCCGCGAGGGCAGTGCCGCCAAGAACTTCGACGTGTTGATCCCGCTGATGGCCCAGCATCCTGAGATGCTGATGTTCTGCTCCGACGACAAGCATCCAAACGACTTGATCAAAGGCCATATCAACCAGCTGGTGAAACGTGCCTTGCAGCAAGGATACAAACTTAAGGATGTGCTTCGTGCGGCCTCGCTCAACGCCGTGAAGCACTATCATCTCGATGTGGGCTTGCTTCAGCTGGGTGACGATGCCGATTTCATCGTGGTGGATAATCTCACTGATTTCAAAGTGCTGCAAACCTACGTCAAAGGACGATTGGTGGCCGAAAACGGCGTCTCGTTGATGCCAAGGCGCAAGGAGGAGGCCTGCAACAACTTCCATGCGGAGGCCATCAGTCCGGAAGACTTGCGGGTGAAGGACGAAGGCAAGCGCATCAAGGTTATCGCCTGCATGGACGGCAACCTCATCACCAACACCATCATCACCTCACCGAAAGTGGTGGACGGTAACATGGTGAGCGACACTGCCCGCGACATTTTGAAGATGGTGGTGCTGAACCGTTATGAGAAGGCCAAGCCCGCTATTGGATTCATCAACAATATCGGCTTGAAACGAGGTGCCATAGCTACGTCCGTTTCCAACGACAGTCACAACATTGTCGCGGTGGGTTGCAGCGACGAAGAAATTGCCCGTGCCATCAACCTGCTGGTGCTCACCAAAGGTGGCATGGTGGCCTGCAGCGAGACGGAGTTCGCCATGCTGCCGTTGCCGATTGCCGGCTTGATGAGCTTGGAAGAGGGTAGCCGTGTGGCTGAGGATTATGAGCGTACCGACAAACTAGCGCATGAGTTCGGCTGCTCCCTATACAGCCCCTTCATGACACTTTCGTTCATGGCGCTGCTTGTGATTCCGGAATTAAAGCTGAGTGACAAGGGCTTGTTCGATGTCACCAAGTTTGGCTTTACCTCGTTGACTGAGTGATTCAATAATCGCTCAACAGGGAGCCTTTACGGCGCGGCCTAATAGCGGACTTGAGGCTGTTGTTGTTCCGTGCGCCTTTGGCATCGAAGCTGAGGCGAATCAGGAGGGCTTCCTCAACATAGTCGTTGTCGTACTCGTTGATATAGGTGAAGCTGTTTTTGTTAAGGGAAACAATGTCCATCTGGAAGGTGTAAGGATGGGCAACTTGCATGTTCATATACAGCTTGGAGTCGTCGGTATGATACGAGTAGGTGAACCTGGTGACAAGGGTGGTGTCAGGGCAGATGATGGTAGTGGAGTCGTTAATATAGAGGGTATCGCGGCTACGGTCACGCATTTCACCCGATCTGTCATTTCTGAAGACCAAATCAATGCCATTGTCGGGATCTCCCGGTGTAAAATAGAAGGTTTCCCTGGTATTCTCAATAGGATTTCCCCAATAGTCGATATTGTAATAATCAATTTGTTGAACACCCCAGACGCCAACAAAAGCCATATAATCGTCAGTTTCTTCTTCTTTTTCTTTGTCTTTGCAAGAAGCGAAGCTTAGGGCTACTACCACTAAGGCTAAGAATAATTTATATCTTTTCATAATGACAGATTTTAATTATTCCGCAAAAATAACTATTTTTGCATATTAAAGGTTTAGAAATGAGACGATTTTTTATTTTTCTTTCACTGACGCTTTGGTCCATCGCTTCAATAGCGCAGCAATCCGTCATTTCCGTGATGCAATACAACCTGTTGCAATATGGCAATTACCAAGGCTACGGCGGCTGTTCGGAAACCACTAACAATACCCAACGGAAAGATGAGTGCATCCGCACCATTATGGATCTCGTGAAGCCGGATATCCTTACCGTTTGCGAGTTTGGCGCCACCCAACAGCTCCAGAACGATTTCCTTAAACACAATCTCAACATCACGCCATATATCGATTACTGGAAATCGGACAACATCCTGAACTATGCCAACAGCAACATCATCAACCATATCTTCTACGATTCACGCAAGATGGAGATGAAGAAACACGAGGCGTTGCGCACCTATCCACGCGATACTGACGTGTATGAGCTCTATCTGAAGACGTCGAGCCTCGTCGCAGGCGACACCATCAAGCTGGTCTGTATCGTGACCCATCCCAAAGCTGGTTCAGGCGCGGATAATGAGGCCAGCCGCTTGGCTACCATGCAAACCGTGATGGATTACGTCAACCGGCATTATGTCGATGAGAACGTGCTCATAATGGGCGATTTCAACATGTATCGCGCCAGCGAGGGCGGCTACCAGCTGCTCACCAAGACCTATTCGAATAATGAGGCGCTCTTTGTGGATCCTCTGTTTGACGAAGGTGGCGTGGGCTCTTGGAACAACAACAGCCAATTCGCCCAGTTCCACACCCAATCTACCAGAACCGAAAGCGGCTGTTTCTCCGGTGGTGGCTTGGATGACCGTTTCGATTTCATCCTGTTTTCAGATGAGATCTCGGTGGGGGAGCAAAAAATCCGTTACATTGATCAATCGTATTACGCCGTGGGTAACGATGGGAGGCATTTCAACCAAAACATCAACCAAAACGGCAACAGTGCGGTTTCGGAGGAAGTGGCCCAGGCCTTGTACGACGCTTCGGACCACCTGCCAGTGGCGATGCGGTTGGTGGTGAATGGCGACGTGGGTTTGGAAGAGAACGTGATGGCTGATTTTCAGGTTTATCCCAATCCAACCATGGGTATAATCCACGTGGAGACGCCCAGTTTCGGCTCTTCACAGGAATACCGCATAGCCAATATGTTGGGTCAGACGATGATGATGGGTGTGCTGACTGTCACGGACATCAATGTCTCAGGTCTCCCGAACGGCCTATATTTCATCAGCCTCAACGGGGTGACGAGGAAGTTTATCAAGCAATAGCGTCAGTGGGTGAGGATTTCCAAGCCCGTCTCAGTCATTAGGAAAGTGTGTTCCCACTGGGCGGAAGGCAGCTCATCCTCGGTGATGACGGTCCAGCCGTCGGCGCTGTCGATGAAGACTTTCCAAGTGCCCATGTTGATCATCGGCTCGATGGTGAACACCATGCCGGGTACCAGCAACATTCCCGTGCCTTTTCTGCCATAATGCAGCACCTCGGGGTCATCGTGGAACTTAATACCCACGCCGTGGCCACAGAGGTCGCGCACCACGCTGAAGCCAAATTTGTGGGCGTGCTGCTGGATGGCATTGCCGATGTCGCCTACGAATCCGAAAGGCTTGGCGGCCTCCATACCGATCTCAAGACATTCCTTGGCCACATCCACTAATTTTTGTTTTTGCGGTGAGGTCTTGCCAATGACGAACATGCGTGAAGCGTCGGCGTAGAAGCCATCGAGGATGGTGGTGCAGTCGACGTTGATGATGTCGCCTTCCCTTAGGATCTCCTTGGCCGACGGTATGCCGTGGCACACCACCTCGTTGATGGAGGTGCAGACGCTCTTCGGATAGCCCTCGTAGCCCAAGGTGGCTGGGGTGGCGCCATGTTCGATGGTATAATTGTAGACGATTTCGTCGATCTCCAAGGTGCTCATGCCCGCATGGATCTTTTCGCCCACCAGGTCAAGGATGGCGGTATTGATGACGCCGCTCTTACGGATGCCCTCGATCTCTTCGGGGGTGCGGATCAACGAGCGTTTCGGCACCAGGGCGCCACGGCTCTCAAAAGCCATTACCTTGCGGTCCAATTCGGTGGGTTCCACGCCGGCCGGCACGCGCCATCTCTTGCGATTGTTAAACATTCCCATTTGTATCTCTTATTTTGCGATTACGATTCCTAACAGTTTGTTGATTTGTACCCTGAGGTCATCCCATTTCTTCTTTTCTTTCAAAAGAATCAATTGATTGTCAGGGTTTTGTTCTTCCTTGATCCGATCTTGGATCTCCTTTCTACGTGCGTCGATGATCAAGTCCTTGTAGCGCAGGATGGCACTTTGCACGGTCAGTTTCAGCTTGTCTTCTTCCTTTTTGACGAAGATGCCGTGTTTCTCCCAACGGTCGAGCTTATAGGGCGAGCTCAGCAGGTCGATGGCCAGCTGTGACACGGCTTCGTCTTCGTTGGAGATAAAGAACTGATCGTCAGGGAGTTCATTGGTATTGAGCGCTTGGTCGTAGATATCGAAGATCTTCTTGTTGACGGGGTCGTTGAAGACGATTTCATCGTTGATCAGGTCATCGATGATCATCTGGGCTACCGAGATCTCTTCTTCCGTTTCCTGGCCATCCTCGCTCTGACGAGTCTCGTTAAACTTCGTGGTGCCATAGAGCAGCAGCAGTTTCACCAGCTCACGCTCTTGGTAATAGCCTGGCGGCAAGGTTTCTTCCTGCGGCTGTTCCTGCGGTTGCGTGATCACGGGCTCATCGGGGATGACATCGCCTTCCACACCCAGCGATTTTTTGAACTTTGCCCGCAACTGCTTGTTGAGTTCCATCATCAGGGTTTCTTCAGGCATGTCGAGCAGGCGGCTGGTCTCCTTGACGTAGGCGATGCGGAAGATAGCATCAGGCACCACTGAGATGGTCTCCACGATGGTTCGCACCACCTGACCTTTCTTGATGGGGTCGTTGGCGGCATCCTTCAGGAGGAGCTCGGTCTTGAAACGGATGAAGTCTTTGGCGTTGTCTTTCAGATATTTGACGACTTCCTCGGTGGGGTAGACCTTGCCGAAGGTGTCGGGGTCGTGCTCAGGAGGCAGCACCACCACGCGAACGTTCATGCCCTCAGCGAGGATCATGTCGGTGCCTCTTAAAGCCGCATGGACACCGGCTGCATCACCATCATAGAGCATGGTGATGTTCTTGGTGTAGCGCTTGATTAGGCGGATCTGCTCGGTGGTCAAAGAGGTGCCTGAGCTAGCCACGACGTTCTCGATGCCGATCTGGTGCATGCGCAACACGTCAAAATAGCCTTCCACCAGAATACATTCGTCTTTGTTGACGATGGCGCTCTTGGCGAAATAGATGCCATAAAGCGTCTCTTTCTTCTGGTAGATCTCCGACTCGGGCGAATTCTGGTACTTGGCCAGTTTCTTTTCAGGATCGGATTGCAGGATGCGGCCGCCAAAGCCGATGACCTTGCCCGTGAGGTTGTGGATGGGGAACATCACACGGCCGTGGTAGCGGTCGTAGTATTCGCCGTTTTG